>JAFNGF010000164.1:3475-44602 GCA_017885385.1 Planctomycetota bacterium | reverse complement strand
ATTCCAAAGTCTCTTTGAATTCGAGCGTATGACTTTCGCCTTGAGCGATTAGTTCAAGAATGGGATTTGAACGCCAGTAAGAGGGTGGCTTTTCTAAGATTCGCTGACATCGGGCTAAATGGTCAGCATACTTTTCTTTCACTTCGCTCAAAACGCCTTGTGCCTCAGCTAATCTCGGATAACGGCGGCAATACCAAAGCTCGACTTCCCGAATATCTTCTCCCGTCAAGGCATAGAGCTGGCACACCAAAGTATTAATCTCTTTTTGCTCACGCTGAAAATAGGGATATCGTAAATTTTCTCGTTGCTGCCGAATAATTGTTTCGACAAGAAGCTGAATCCTCTCCGTAAGAACGTTGCGCAATTCGCAAATCGGAATCTTTTTAACAGGGTTCTCCGCAGCATTAACAGTATGATTTATAAAATTCTTGAATAAATAACGAACCAAACTGGAATTAAGTATACCCAAGAGAACTTTGTGGTTGGCATTGCGTGGAAATACGCAAGATCCCGCGGTATCAAAAACACCACCAGCATTCAATCGAAATGTTGGGGAATAGAAACCCGTATGTGAAAATGTAATTCCGTCTTTGAAATAGTATTCTTTTCCATCATGTCTAAAGCCCGGCAATAACTTCATTCGATTGACGGTTTCACGACTCCAATCAATAAAATATTCGGTTGGCACATAATAGTTGGGTAACCAACCTTCTTCAGCATCACTGGCCCCTCCCTTATCATAAGGCACAAGAAAACTATTGCCAAATCGAGCAGGGTCGAAACCATTTTGCTTTTCATCAATCGATAACTGTTGAGAATGACGCAAGTCAAATATTGAAGCGGCATTTGCTATCTGATAATTACCAGTCGCGGTTGATAACTTGTAGATGAAGGCTCTTGTATTCCCTGTAGTAAGGCCGTGCTTAACATCGGCAATATCATCAAGCCCTTGAAATTGCTCATTACTCATTAGATGATATAGTCGTGGTAAACCAATGAAAAATGACAAATTGTCATACGTTACAATGAAGTTTTGTGGAAATGTATATCTTGCACAATTTAGAGTTTGAATATCCGGCCCATGACCGGAAACAGCGATAAGGTTATCTGAAAGGGTTTTCCAGTTGTCTTTTTCGATTGCCCGTAAATCACCAGCAATTATAGTGTGATTATCGCCCGCTGGAGTTTTGGACAATGTCAAAATGCACGTATTGACCGTTGCCTCAAAAATCCAAGGAGGTAAATCCAGAACGTGCAGTACAGTTGTAGTTTCCAAAAGCCGTTTTCGAAGTGGTCGATGACTTTTTATTGTTCGCCAAGTATCTGAGACAATATACGAAAGTGTGCCGTTGGGCCGAAGCAACTGAAGTCCTCTCGCGATAAAAATGCCATAAGAGTCCTTCGATTGGCCCTTCTCGTTTTCACTGCGCTGATTGAAATACTTATTGCGGATAAAATCTGTTACATCAACGCCGTAAGGAGGATTTGCCAAAACAATGTCAAAGCCGCCTCTTTCCGACCATACTTCTGCAAACTCGACCCGCCAGTCAAATCCTTCCACTGATTCATCAGGATGTGCATATACGGCAATTTGCTCCTTGAGTTGTGCTATCTCGTTCTCGAGATTAGGGTAGCCGGACCTGAGCCGGGGATTCATATGAATGCCCTTGAGGCGTTCTAAGTCGCTGATTTGCTGTTGGCGAATAAAGTCTATCTGCCCCGCTCCCGACGGGTCAGGTGCTGCGAGACTGTCTCCGCACTCTATCTTAAGGTCGAGATTTGGAAGGGGTTCAGGCTCGCTGCCTTCGTATTCAACTGCTAAAGAAAGCCATAAACGCAGCCGGGCAATATTTACGGCAAATTCATCCAAATCGACGCCAAAAAGATTATTCTGTATTATTGACAGCTTTCTTTGATAAGCGTCTCGGGGTGTTTCCGTTTCTGCCCGTGTATCCAATAGCTTCGTTAACCTGAAAAGCTCCTGCAGCATACCGAGAAGATATGCGCCGCTGCCACAGGCGGGATCGACTACCCTAACTTTAGCGAGGCGACCGAGCAAATCTCTTGCCACAGGTACGCTAATCTGCTCAACGTCATCTTCATCTACCATTGAAGCATAATAGGTGCCAAGATACCCTTTAAGTGTCTCACGGCACATAAATGAGACCACTGTACGCGGTGTATAATAACTGCCCTTCTGTCGTCGGGCATTTGTGAGCTTCTCGAAGACCTTGCCAAGCATTTCAGGATCAACAGCTACTTCAATGTCCAGAGGTGTAGATTCTTCGACAGTAAAGTTATAGCGGTAAAAAAGGCCTTCTCGTCCGAGAATGGGTTCAAACGCTTCGTTAGGAATATCCGTAACCTCATTGTCTAAATCAGTCGTTTCAAAGAGTCCACCGTTCAGGTATGGCACATCTCCGATAATTTCGTTCCTTCCGTGATTCGGGACGGCAAGACCTTCAAAAAATAAAACCTTAAGTCGGTTCTGATACCACGATTGGCTAATGCCGGAACAGGTCTGATAGAGTCGTTGCAAATAATTATGGGGATTTCCATCAAGTTTAAGCCACCCTTTACGTTCGACAAAACGAAGGAACATCAGACGGTTCAAAAGAGTTTGGGCAAAGAGTTTTTTCTCTTCCTGTTCTGTCAGTCCGATGAATTTCCCCTGTATTGCATCAAAAAGTTTTTTGTATTCTTCATAGAATTTATTTGTTACCTTTTCGACATCGAAGGCTTTAGACCATTCTGATGTCCATCTTTCAGAATCCTCGGAGTCAGTTGGCCACTCCAGATGTCCCAAATTAAATTCGCATACAGTTCTGGGGGCATCGCCTCCTTCCCAGCCGAACATAGCAAGCGGTTCAGCCTGCCCCTTTTGCTTTGCCGGTTTGAAATAAGCGAAACGGAAGTGCTGATAATTGTGCGTGCAGATAAAGAGCAGGTTTTCCCTGTCCCAGATTGGCAGGTTCGAAGGTCTGTTTCTTCGATTGGATACGAGGCCGCGTAAAACTTTCCGAAGCGGCCCTGTAAGGCCGCGACCTGTCAGAAGCGGAATAGGATTTGCAAACTCAAGAATAAAAATGCCCCACTGTTGCTGATTGGTCTGTTCCAAAGGCTGCATCTCAAGGACAGGACCGATTAGAACATCTCTGCTTAGTCCGATGGTGTCCAGTTCCTCGTCTGTCAATTCGTAGGTTATCTCTCCGATGTCGTTGAAGTCCAGATTGATAGGCCAATTGAGCGTTTGGCGCAATAAACCGTCTATGAAGGAACGCTGGTCTGTTACACTGCGAATGGCTTGCTGAATCTGCTCCTCTGTCGGCATCAACTTATCTCCATCCACGCGAGAAGGACCGGCTTGGCGCCGATGGGTGCCTGAACATCTTTGAGGTAGGTGTTTTTAATGTGCTTTTCGATAGTCTTTCGTGCCGGTGCAAGTTCGGTGACGCCTTTTTCAATGATTCGTTTGGTGTCTTTGCTGCAGCGGGCAGCAGTCCAGGTTTCTTCGAGCGTTTCCGTAACCTTTTCAGTCTCAGCGTCCCAGAAATACCACCGAACCTCGTTTGTCTGCTCTTTGGCCGGGTCTGCCTTTTCGTGCCGGACTTCTGTTAAATCTTTTGGAGCAGGGCCGATTATTGTCGGCATTCGATAGCAGGCGAAAACTCCCTTCTTGTCGTTGGCCTTAAGATGTGCGATTACTTCATTTTTCTGGTTAAGGATGGGACCAAACCCGTCCCCAGCCTTCTTGCCTGAAAATAATCTTTTTGGGAGATTTTGGAGCGATTGCCAGAATTCCGGCAATTCTTTTTCAAGGCGCTGCCTTTCGAGATTCATCAGCTCTTCGGTTGATTCCTTGCCTTCATAGCGTTCGTTGAAAAGTTTTAAGGACATTTCCGGGTCATCCGGCATAAGCAAAGCGCCCTCAATGCCGAGGGTCTTATTTATTCGCAGGATTTTGCCGTCGAGTTTCTGCTTGAGGTGCAGCAGTTCCTCCAGCTCTTTTGGCGGCAGGAAATTCCAGAAATAGACCTTACCCTCCAGATGAGCCGGCCGGTCAAGCATTTCCTCAATTTCAGGATTAAGACGCCTGTCAACACGGCCTATCCGCTGCATCAGACGAACAGGATTCCAGTGTAAATCATAATTGATTATCAGGGAGGCATCCTGCAAGTTCAAACCTTCGGAAAGCACGTCAGTAGAAATCAGAATGTCTATGGGGTTATCCAATGCCTTCGAAAGTTCTGTTTCGCCTAAAAGGTTTTTGTCGCCATCGAAGCAATTATAATATGGCGAAAACCTTTTTATTATGTCTTCTCTGTTTCTTACGTTTCTGCCGCTGTCAACCTGTTCGAGGTTTTTCAGCCCTGCTGCCTGAAGCTGCCTTGCCAGATAGCGGGCAGTATCACGGAATTCGGTAAAGATTATCACCTTCTGGTCTTTCAGTAGTTCATCGGTATGTAACAGGTCGATAAGTTTTTGTAATTTTTCATCTTTGGCCGGGTCTTCCTCTTCGCCTTCTTTGCTGTAGAACCGGCGATAAATCTTACTCAAAAATTCCGTGAGCAGTCTCATATCCTCCTGAACATCTGCAAGCAGCTTATCCATGTTGTGTTGCTGAGGGTCGAAATCTGTTACGAAATCAGGCACTTCGTCCTCTTCCTCATCTTCCGTGCCGATTTCGCTTTTCTCCAGACGGTCGTTTATATGATCCTGCACCAGCTTCCACCATCGGCGGTTGGTTGTATCCCATGCTTCAAATAATTCAGGCGAGTAGTATTTCAGAAACGCCGCCATTTTGGCAAGTAAATCTTCAACGCTTGCTTCAAATGCCTTGAACGAACTTTCGAGGCGTTTCAATAATAATGTTCTGATAAGGCCGATAAGCAGTTTTTGATACTCAGCTTTTTGTTTATCGGGGTCTTTATGATAGGCTGTGGTGTTATATATCGCCAAAGACAGGAACGGATTTTTCTTATCGAATGCCTCGCGGATTTCACCGTAAAGCGTTTCATAAACACTTTTAAGCGAATAGTTGATTACACGCGGTTTTTGGCGGTCTGGAAATAATGGCGATGCGGTGGTTATGCCTTCTGAACTTTTAACGTATTTGCGGCTGCGCTGTATCAGAATATTTTTAAGCAGTTCATCGGTTCTCAGAAAATCTTTTTTCTCGGCAATTTCAGGTATTTCCGCCGCCGGACTTTCCTTCTCCATTCGTTTTTCATTCTCGAGGAAATGGCCTCGAAGATTTTGTATGCGGATGCTTGCAAAATGGTCTTTTTTGTTCTGTGCGACATAATTAATCAAATGATACAAATCATCGAGAGAGTTATTTATTGGCGTGGCGGTAAGCATAAAAAGCTTCTTGCCAGCCGCAAGCTCCATCAATAGTTGCCCCCTATTGACCCTTGGATTTCGGAAGTGGTGCGCCTCATCGATTATGACCACGTCTGTCCTTTGACGAAAATACTCCAACTCCCGCTCCGTTATTAATCCCTCACGCCCAAAATCCGTGTGTCTTTTCAGCTTGAATTGTTCTTGGAAGAAGATGTCGTACTTGGGTTCCAGAAACCGCTTGATGTCGCGCAACCATACACTCTCCTCTGCTGACTTGGGGACAACCAGAAGGACTCTTTTATTTTCCTGAATACACCTCTCCAGAACCATCAGCCCTATGTACGTTTTGCCAAGGCCAACGCCGTCACATATCAGCGCCCCGCCCCACCGTTCGGCAATCTGTAAGGCGCGATGGTAGCCATCTTTCTGATACTGGGACAACTTCGGATACAAAACTGACTCTGTAAGCTCCCACTCATCCTGCGTCTTCTCGCGGCCTGCAAAAAACTCATAAAGAGCTTTGGCATAAACCGTGAAGGGATCGTATTCCTTCAGGTGCGGTTCAATGACCTTCAGGATTTCTTCCCTTACATCCTCCCCCTCTTTCCAAATCTCGTCATACCACTTGCGAAGGTTCTCAATGTGCGATTGGTCTGTGCTGAAAAGGTTAAGCTCAAGGTTTTCGGTAAGGCCAGGTCTCGTAAGGTTGGAGCTACCCACAATAGCAAAATCAACAGGACTGGTCTCTTTAGATTCCATCAGATAAGACTTCGCGTGAAATCTCGCCTTTAAGTACACTTTCAGCAATATGTGCTTGTTAGCGATAGCGTCTCGAACTGCCGCCAGCCCCGTCAGTGCATCATCGCGTTCTTTCTCGTCCTCGATACTGGCATCGGATTTTTTACGAAGTGATTCAACAATCTCTTTCTTTGTTCTCCTTGTCGTCTCGTCACCCATAAGAATGCGAATCTTATCCAGCCCCTGCCAAAGCTGTTCCAGCAGGAGAAACGAGCCGATCTCAAACAAACCCGTCGTAATATCCAATCCTTGCACCCCCGGAAGCAGTCGCTGGAGTGCGTGAAGTAAGGTATTGTCCCCCCTGTTATCTATTATTGTAGGCAATTTCTCCGCCATTTCGCAATTCCTCAAGTGGTTCTGCAACGGACGCACTGAATACCTACAGAATAATACCGCCCCAAGCTGGCGAAAGCAAGCGGATTTATCGGTGACCATATAAGCAAATCAAAGCCAAAAAATGAGCATCAGGGCCGCATGTCCCTATACGTAGACGGTCTCAGCGTCCACGCTTTAATACTCAAACAAGAAATGCTCGTTGTCGCAATTGTGGAAACTACGTATTCTTGCTAATTTTTGACTGCTTTTTCGATCAGAATAGCTGGCAAGAATGACCCTAAAATTCCTTCCGGACAGTGGCCTCAGCCGGGTTTGCTGGGTTTGATCGGTGCCTTTCCAGGCCTTTCTTGGCCGCTTTGTGGCGTTTTTTGATGTCACCACCCCTCTATCAAAACCCGCGAAAAGATGCGCGCCGGTCCGCCAGCGGTCTCCGCAACGATCTTGTCAGAGATTTTGATACCCCTCCCCCCTTGACCTAGCAAAAGGCTTTGCGTTGCCAGTAGCATCAGCGATGTTTTGGGCCTTTTTTGGGTGTCTGTAAGTTGCTTTGTCGAAAGGGTTTATAATTTTGGGCCATCGGATTATCAATCCGATGCCATGACCTTGCAGCCTGTCTTACAACCAGCCCAGAGCATCTGGAGATATGGTTTCGTCCGCGGGGCGACCAACCTTAACGATCTGGAACCGCTATGGGTAAGCCGTGCACATGATCTTTTTTTTCGAAGAAACAATTAACATTTCCTGAGCAGAACTGCCCAGATATATGCGAAAGGACCGCTCACTTGCATAGAAAGTAGCGTTCTTGAGCTAATTTGCCATATTTCTGCCTTGAAAACCTCCGATTCAAGCGCGAAGCCAAACAAATTCGGAAAAAAGGGTCAAAAATACGTAGTTTCCACAATAGAAATGTCAGGGTAGTGCTCGTAGACTATTGGCAAATAAGAAGCTCAACATTTGCCCCTTTGAAAACGCCCGGGGTAATAGGGGGCGTGCCAGCAGACCACTCGTGCTTGGTCAAGCTGTACCCACGGTCGGTATTACCGTGGCGCCGAAAGGGACGGGGTTTACGGTGGCCGTGCCCCGTGATGACTATTTTGCTCGCGCGTCACGCGGAAAAGGCCACCCAGGGTGAAGATCGACCCTTTAGGGGCCTGATTCTTGGCGCATATTTTTTTTGTTGATCTGGCCGACGGTTTCCGTTAGTATAACTGGCCGAGGAACTGCCCCAGATGGATCGACTGTCAGCATCAAAGTTGAGAAAGCTGATTTTGGCACTGTACTAATGTGCCATATGTGAGGAGTGTGGAGGCTGCATGATCGGGAAGTTGTGTAGAGAACAACGATACGCGACATTCTGCAGCCCCGTTCTGCCATCCGGGCATGCTTTTTCAGCGAGGCCGAGAAACCTCCCACGATGCCTTGGTCGATTCTCGGTGGGGTGTGTGGCTGTTTGGAATTTTACAGAACTCCTGTTATTCCACAAAAGGCCGCTAGTGAATTTCCCCAGACGTGACCGGTCCTGTGGGATACAGCCTTTTGTGTTACAGCTCGAAAGAATAGTCATTGCCAGCAATTCGCTTACCCGGTTCCCATAGGCTTAGAGATGAGAAAAAGTGTTTGTGCCGGTAGTTATCGTGTAATTGTAAACGGAGAAACTCACTGTGGATAAAGGAACGCCGAGCGGGCTGCGTGATTATCTGAGGCAGATGAGAGACAAGAACTTTGCGGTTCTTTTAGACATCTTGTGGCGACTATCGCAGCCGATTCATGACAGACAGAATTATCCAGACAGTAACGAAAATGGTCGTGTCCATGTCAAAATGGTCGAACAGAATATCTGGCGACTCATGTACGAATCTCATAATAGTACAAGTGGCGAAAGAAACCTGTATGGATTCGTTCCTCCCGAACTGTTTCTTCTCTCAGCGGCAGCGTGTTGTCACGATTTTGACAAAGCCATAAAGAACAGCTTGCCTCTGGGTTTTGCGCATGGCCAAGGTTCGGCAGAATTCGTTCGAAAAAACCACGAAAGACTTGGCTTGGGCAGACCTGAGGCGGATGCCGTCGCGCTAGCCATTAACATTCACGATCTAAAGGTGGACGGGTTCCAGAGAGAGCTGCGGAGACTTAGGCCTCAACATCAGACGTCGTACGGTCCTGTAAACATGCAGCGTGTGGCGATTCTACTTAAGACAGCTGACATCCTGCACACTGACTTCAGCCGCATTTCCACACTCGCCACTAATGCAAAGGGACTGCGGGGAATAAAAAGAAAGAAATACCTTGCTCGGTATTGCATAGACGGTTGGGGCATTGATGGATCGAGGGTGCTGATTCAGGCTGCACCCAGAAATCGTGAGCAAAGAGATGCTCTACGCGAGGCCTTTGACTATATTAGGAGAAACGAATGGGTTTCAATTGCTGAAGACCTACATCGCTTTGGGTTTCCTTACGAACTGTATCTTGACGAAGGGGGGGCAATAATTGAATCCACAAGAAATACATATGGAGAAACACAGATACGTACATCTTCGCTGGAAGCGGGACGAGATGCGCGGGTTCATGTTCAAGTCCTGATAGAAGGCGATCTCTCAAGATTTGATGACGATGCGAGAAAGGACTTTATCGCGAAGTTGAGCCTGCTCATAAACTCGGCGCCAGAGCAAATCAATATTTTGGGCACCTTACAGGGGAGTATCCGTATCTCGCTCGAATTGATGGAGAGCGCTGCCAATCGATTGAATGAGATTGCAGCACAGGCACCCTCTGTACTCACGGCTATCGGCATTCTAAAACTGAGAATAGGTGAGGATTTAGAAAAAATCATGGTACCTCCAGGCAGAAAGAATTTCCGTGATTTTATAGAGCAAAACTGGGAAGAGATAAGAAGAGAAATCACGAGTGCTTTTGAGACACAAGATGATTTCCTATCGCTTCTTCGTCGAGCCGATTTTGATACATCCTTTCTTCGCGGTGATACCTTTGCAAACAAAGTCGACTCTTTTATCCATCGATGCATAAACAGTGAGGGAGAGGAGATTGTTCGGAAGGTATTCCAGGCACTTGCCGAGCATTCTCGGCGCGGCAAGCGGATTCCTGAAGTGTTGACTCTTTTCGAACAATAATGGTTCTCAAGATGAAAAGGGGAGTGTATGCACACAAAGCCCATCAGAGACGCGCTAGATAAAAATAAGAAGGCAATCGTTGAAGATATAAAGCGGGCCGCGAGCGGCCAGGAACAAGAATTCAGAGATGGTCTATCGGCTGCCGGTTGTGATATAACTAAGTTACCAAGAGATAGCCTCGACTCGTTTGTGCAAGCTCTGTTGCATCGGCTGATCGAGACTGAGGATGACTCCACACTTCTTAAAGTGATTCAATATTTAAAGGATTTTTGCCGACGTAGTGATCATATTAAACAACTTGCACGATTAGTGGAAACAGTGGACACTGATAATCGGAAAGTGCCGAAGCAATACTCCCCACCTCCTGAAGTACCGATACCCCCCCTTCCAAAAGAACGGCACGACTACGCACTAAAAACCACACCCATAAACAGTATTCGGACCATATTGTCGTCCAGAATAGGTACAAAGATTGGCCCGACGGACTGCCGCGAAGCAGGCCGTATATGTGGATTGCCACACGCCTCCATTTCGTTTGCTACGGCTGTAGCAAATGCTGACCGTGACATTTCGCTTCTATTTGGGGTTATAGAACATTTAGGTCATATTAGGGAGGCAGCTAAGGCAGTCAATGCGGGACATGAAGGTCTTATTATCCCTCCGGAAGAGATTTGTAACATCGAGAAACTTGAGAACCGCCTAGATCACTTCTTTGAGAGCCTCAGTATCTCGCTTGACCTAGCGAAGGGTAAAGCAAAGTCAACGGCCGAAGAGATAGCCGCTGGTGTACTTAGCAAGGGCGGCTACCCAAACCACCATATCCTTCTTGGTAAGATACTGTATTTTTCGATGTTTATCAAACATTTTAAGGCTTTCCAGAAAAATTCCGGCGGTGAATGGAGATACTATGCCCCATTCGGGGAGCAGGTCTGCACCATTTCAGCTAACGTATCCGATATTGAGATGTCGATACTACAGTATATAAGGGAAAATGCAGAGAAATCTTATAATGGGATATTGCCAGAAATCAAGGAATTGCGTATAAGTTGACTAGTTTTATGAGCGGATGGAGCTCAGTAAATGCAATACGATGATTGTGGAACAGCCTGACAGGTGGTTTACTGCATGATCGAAATTTTTAAAGAACCTCTTACCGTTGACAAAGACATGACTATACGATGGGATGCCTTCGAGAAAGAGTTTCTGTCTCTATACCAAGATGTTTGCTACGAAAGAGGAAACGTGCAGCAAAAGGCAGCAGCTATTATTGACCTTTGTCGTGCTGCAATAGGTGGCTTTGCCGGTCAGAAGGACCTTTGCTCAGCAAAGAAGGTCATCGAGTACTACACCCCTCGCGCAAGTATCATTCATAACGCTGGCAAGTTTAAGGATGTGGACGATTTTGACATCGTTTGCTACAAGTCGGAGGAAGAAAAAAAACGGCTGCAGTCGGTGGTTTTGCCCAAGATAACTTTGCGCTTGCGTAGGCCTGTAGAGATAGATAGAGCGCCTGAGCGAAAGGTAGCAGCGGTGAGTGCAACACTTGCAGGAGATTCTTCAACCCAATCGAGCCATAGTCATCTTCACTTACTCCGACGGTGTTTCCTTGATACCATTCGTACGTTGTCGAGGACGATCTCTTCGTCTTTCTTGGCCCGACGAACTGACCATTCAACGTTCTTGAGCATGGGTATCGGGAGGCTGTTTGGAAACCTTGGCAAAGAGCCATCAGATTTTGCGAGTAGGTCGAACAGAAAAAGGACGCGTCGTCTGATGAATTCTAAGACCAAAAGCCAAGAAAGAGATTCGCAACGTCAAGATGCCCAATAAGCAGGAGAGAGCGTATTGCAGAGGTTTGGCTTACCACGGCTACCTGGCCATGATAGGTCTTATTGATGCAAAATGGCCTGGACTCGCCGGAGACGAGAAGTTTCTTCAAGGCTTGTTAAGTTTTAGAGAAAGGTGCACTAAATATCGGCTAAATGTTGAGAAAAACTATAGCGCATTGAAACAAGCCAATGGGGAACCTGAGGAATCTCCTCTTGCTTCATATCTTTTCAATCCTGTCTGTTACATACCGTTCGGAAATTCGGATGAACTGTATCTTGTGTTACTTGATGATTTCGATCCTGTAAGATGCATGACTGCAGATATGGACAGTACTTTGGAAGAGCTGTCCATAGCATTCTGTCCTACTTTAGAGAGCCTCGGTCAGCAGGACAGCCCCTTTTTTTGCGAGTTACACTTCTTGTTTGATAAATTCTCTGAAGGCCCTTCCCACGAAGAAGGTGCCATCAGAGAATATAGCTTCTTGGAGCACCGATTTCAGAGTAGGCAACCTTTGCTCGTATTCACCAAGTACAAGATGGACGGCTTGGCGACAACCGGTCTGAGTCTCCTGTTCCAGCAAGCCATATTCAGAGCGATGGTCAAGAAGGTCAATAGTGTTATGGAGCGTCTCCCAGGTTTTATTCCATCCGAGAAAGAAAGAGGCCCTTGGGGCACTCTTATTACGAAGGAAGATCTGCAGTACATACAAATAGCTCTGCTCGATTTGCAGGGCGCAGAGGAAATTGGGACTTTAATCTTCTGTCGTAACTATTCCCTCGGTATGACACTTGTCAGTGCGCTGAGAGCGCTGACATTCGGCGAAGTCTTCGCAAGCGATGAGTATATTAAGGATATGGTACGTGAGAGTGAAGTACATCAGCTCGTGATTGCGTCAAGCAAGAGTCTGCGCAAGGAGACTTGGGAAGGCGGTATTGATTGCCTCAAAGACAACCACATATTCCGGTGGACACATAGTTCGCTTGCTGTCTCTCCAAGTGGTTTCTTTAAGGCGGACAACACCGATTGTCGAGGTTATGTACAAGCGGTGTCTGAGTTCCAGATTGCTTGCGGACATCACACTGTGGTGGAGAGGGATAAGAAATCAGTCATAGGTGTCAATGACCAATCTGAGATAGATTTCGGTGAAAGTGATTATTATCGGTACCAGGCTGGCATTGGAGACCTCGTTTTCCCTTATGCCTCCATGCCAGGAAGAGACCATTTTCCTGTGACGCGTGTGACTTCGTTTTTGTCTTTGATCTGCCAGAATTGCACGGTTTTTGCCGACCGAGAACGCACTCGAAATCATGGTAGGGACCTTATTGACATTACCACAAGTTTAACCATTCCAGTCCCAAGTTTTCGGTCTGATGATTGCATGCACCGACTAATCCATGGAAGTCTGGGTAGTAATCATTTTCCACCTTTGAACAGGTTGCTTCCTGAAATACAGCAGAGGCTCTACCGCCCCGAACGGCTAGACAAAATGGCGCGGAACAAATCCAACGCCTTGGGAGAATGGTGCGGGCAATTCTGTATTGACGGACTCAACCAGATTCTGCCCGTTTCGCTTCGGCAGACATTGCTATACCTGTATCAGAATTTCGCGATTTTTTTGCGCGATCCGTTCTTGTTCGATGTTGCCCTCGATTTTTATGATGCTTTTGCATCACTTCATGCCGCTTTGACAAGATTTTTGCCCAGGCAATTACAGAAAAGGTCTAACACCAGGCATGCAGGTGTGTTGAATTCAGAGACGGCCGAACAAATATCCCGTTTCGTCGAAGCTATTCAAAGCGCTTTAAGCCACCGTGTACGTCATATGCGTAGAGCATATCCGGAAACTCAAGCGCGGGAAATGGGCGTAGACTTTCGCGGTGGAATCAACCAGATATTGGCCGCAGCAAACGCTCCGATACTGTGCAGTCTGGGGCTTTTGCGCAGATATGCACTCGCCAAAGGCGAACCACAACGCAGAGACAGGGTGGGTGGGCTTATTCGCGTTGGTCTGGCCCCAGGAATCAAGTGCTGTTCCCTGAACCTAGGAATAGAAGCTGAGGCACAACTTGCCTACTTTGAGGTGGACGTGCCTCACGTACTACACGTTGCAAGCTATTCGGACAGCTTGCACGAAGCAGCCCATTTGATGTTTGGAGTTCTGCGGAAGAATAAAGGATCACACGTTTATGACATTGCTTCACTCCATCATGTGTCCGAAGAACAAATTGGCGAAGTTTTCGCAAATCTCATGAGCCTTGTTTTTCTATTTCGTTGCGATAGGGACAGATTCTTGAACTATCATTTATGTACTTATTCGCGCTCGATCGAAAGTGCGGGCAAGGATGAATCCGATACTCTTTTCCGTTTCACGGAACTGCTTGTGCTTCTTTTCTTCGCAATAGATGCAGTTCCGGACGATCTGAAGGACCCAATAAATCTCCCGGAAAGATGGTTGCATGAGAACGAAAGCGTGAAATGTGCGTTACGGCGATTTGAAGATATGATTGACAAATGTGGTCGTTTCTTTACAGACTACGAACGGCTATGGTTTGGGGGACACGGCGAGGTGGTTCAACAGTATTGCCGGAAGCAATTTAGGATCATGTGCCGCGAGGCCTTCAAATTTGTGCCACACATCTATCAAGAAGTCTTGCGCATATACAAAGACTATTCGAAGGAGTGGCTTTCTATCAAGACACCAGGGGGAGACACCGTGCCAAAATACAATTTCCGGGAGATTGATGAAGCCATCAAGGACGCACTGAAGGATGGAAGGCCTCTAATCAGTTGCCTCTTCCCAAATCCCTACTATGATCCAGATCTCTGTGCAGCTGACTCAAAAGAGCCGTGGGGAACGGAAAAGTACGTGGCCCTGGACCACCTCATTCTAGTCTGTGGGCTTCTGCGGCTGTATGTGCCAGAACTGCCTGACATGGGCCGTTTGGCCCTGCATCTTTATCGGAGACCGGATACTAGGGAGGTGGCATTCCCGCCAGTTGTGCCCTTTATCAAAGAAAAAGAGCAGAAATGGTGTAGTTTCTTGCTGGATCGAGGTGCAGCTGCAATGTTCTGTCCAGTTCCCTCGGACCGGCAAAAACGATTGAAGAAACAAATCGTCGTACTGAAGAACCTGTGGGATGTTTCATCTAGTCTGAGAGCCAGACGATTTGTAGAGATAATCACCCGCACCATGGGCGATCTCCTGGCGGCTAAGTGACTCCTGGGGCACCTCCAAGTGCCTATTTGGCAGTGAAGCTGGCCAAGATGGCAAACGTAATTCGGTGCAGAGCATGCGCTTCACGTTTTACACTCGATGAGGACCGCCTCGTACCTATAGGCTGGACGCAGTCTCCAAAAAGCCGTAGCTTTCTTTTCCACCAGCATTTCCGGTCACGTACCAGACCAGAAAGGGCCATCTATGTGTGTATAATTGCCGCCCTGATATGCTCCTGTAGCTCAGGCCAAAGTGTTACCGCTTTGGCCAAATCAAAGAGTAGTTTTCTAGGGTGATTTTGCGCTGTTTTTGGGTTTCCTCCTGTAAGCTTGGTAATCAGCATGTAAAACAGCCACGGGTCGGCACGCAAATCAGCCGCACCGAGCCCACATAATAAGCCTCCCTCTGGAGGCACACAAGGACAATGTTAGTTTTTCTTGGGTTTAGCTTTCTGTACGACTGTTTGAACCGGTAGCTTTCGCCATTCATCTCGAAGATATGACAATGGTGCGTCAGACGATCCAGCAAGGCAGCAGTTTATGAATCCGACGCTTGAGGTTACAGCCCCTTTACGGATAGACCAAAACCACCTGATGCGGCAATTCTCTTCAGGAGGCAAGCCATATTTTCTGACTTGGGACCGTCACCCTCACGATGTCTGATTTTCGGCGATTTCTGAATTCTGTTTGTAAGCTGGTTTGTAAGGCGGATCACCCTGAGTCTATAAGTCGTTGCCTTGCCGCACGTTAATGTTTTATAGCATCGGATTGTTAGTCCGATGCTTAGACTGAAATGGCTACCGGAAGGTTAGGCGCCCAGAAAGGTCTTCTGCACATCTGGGTTTCGGCGCAGATTCCGGCCTGAATCGCTCAGGACGATTTCGCCGATACTGAAGACATACGCTCTGTGGCTGATGCGGAGGGCCTCTGAAGCGTTCTGCTCCACAAGCAGTATGGTCGTGCCATTCTTGTTGATCTCTGTAAACTTGTCGAAAATCAGTTCCACAAAATTGGGAGACAGTCCCAGAGATGGCTCGTCCGCCAGCAATATTTTTGGCCTTTGCATCAGTGCTCTACCGATAGCTAACATCTGTTGCTCGCCGGTAGAAAGCGTACACGCTTTTTGTTTAGTCCTTCCCTTAAGGGGCGGGAAAAGTGTAAGCACCATGTCCATATCTTGACTTACCGATGCTTTATCCTTACGCTTGTACGCTCCCATCTGAAGATTTTCCAGCACCGTCATCGTGGTAAAAACACGCCTGCCTTCCGGGGCTAAGGATATGCCCCTGCCAACCAGCTCGTTCGTCGTTAGACCCTTAATGCTTTTGCCCTCAAACAAAATCTTGCCGTTCTCAATAGTGCCGTCGGTTGTTTGCAAGACACCGCTGACGGCCTTCAATGCCGTTGACTTACCTGCTCCGTTGGGGCCTATCATCGCGACAATTTCCCCTTCGCCCACATGGAAAGAGACATTCTTAAGGGCTACCACCGCCCCGTATCGAGCTGTCAAATCTCTTACGTCAAGTAGCAATTTTTCTCCTCCTGCCCAAGTATGCATCAATTACAGCTTCGTCTTGTTGTATTTGTTGAGGCGTTCCCTCGGCGATTTTCCTGCCGTAATTGAGAACTACGATCCATTCGGCCAAGTCCATGACCATCTTCATATCATGCTCGATGAAAAGAATCGTTACACCCGAATCTCGAAGCTGACGAATGATTCGTTTCATTTCCTGGACCATACCCGGAAACAGCCCGGCTGTTGGCTCATCCAGGAGCAGGAGTTGTGGCTGAAGAGCTAATGCCCTTGCTGTCTCAAGCAACTTTCGCTGGCCGTGAGAGAGGTTCTCAGCCAGTTCGTCCTTTTTTTCCAAAAGGCCGACAGCCTTCAAATATTCGATAGCTCGCCTAGTGTTTTCCTTGTCTTCACTCTTCATAGCTTTGCTCTGTAGCAGGGCTGCCTGCAAGCTCTCGCCTTTATCGTATTTCAACGCGAGCATCACGTTCTCCAGAGCGCTCATCTGTGGGAACAGCCGTATATTCTGAAAGGTCCGCCCGATCCCCAGTTGTGCGATTTTGTACGGGCTGAGGGAAGTAATCCTCTTGCCATCAAAGGAAATGTCACCCTGGTCAGGCTGCAAAAAACCCGTGACGATGTTAAATAGTGTTGTCTTTCCAGCCCCGTTGGGGCCGATCAAGGCCGTTATGCTACCCCTCTCCAGCTTGAAAGACACGCTGTCAAGAGCTTTTACGCCGTCAAATTCCTTGCTCAGCGCACTGGCAGAAAATATGGGTGAACCATTACGCATTTATTACTTCCAGCGATACGTTCCCAGAATTCCCTGTGGCCTTTTGAGCATCAGAACGATCAACAGTAAGCCGTATATCATTTGCCGTAGCGGCGCTGCTACCGAGCTTGGCATACCCAGAAATCGCAGTAGCTCGGGGAATATCACCAGAACAGCCGCCCCAACAAAGGACCCGGCCAGACTTCCCATTCCGCCAAAAACAACCATGAGAAGAATGGTTATCGACTCCATCACGGTAAAGCTCGATGGGTCTATGAAAGTGATGTAATGGGCGTAAAGACTACCTGCGATGCCTGCGAAAAAGGCGCCGACAACGAATACGATTATTTTGTACTTGTTTATATTCTTGCCCATTGCAAGCGCAGCCACTTCATCTTCGCGGATACCCCGCAGTATTCTACCGAAGGGCGATTTGACTATTCGGCGTATCACGAAATACGTTATAAAGACAAAAGCAGCAACGAGAATAAGATATTCCCAGACTCCGGATAATTGCACACCGAAAATAGAAAACCCTGGTATCCCCGGCAGCCCCATCGGTCCCCTCGTCACCGCAACCCAATTCTTCGCAACTGAATAAACAATCACACCAGCTCCAAATGTCGCAAGGGCAAGATAATCGCCCTTAAGCCTCAAAGAAGGAAATCCTATAACTACGCCCAATAGGGCAGCAACACACGCACCGACAAATAGGCCAATCCACGGCGAAATGCCGTAGTTCAACGCAAGTAGCGACGATACGTAAGCCCCCATGCAGGAAAAAGCTGCGTGTCCCAGCACAGCTAAACCGGTATATCCCACGACAAGATTCAGACTCAATGTCAGGATGATATAGATGCCGGTGATAACCAGAATGTGCAGAAAATACTCCATCGCAGATTACAGTTGCTCCTTTTCGGTCTTTATCCCCATAATTCCACCTGGCCGCAATAGCAGAAAGGCGATCAAAATCACAAATGCGATGCAGTCCTTCCACCCGGCTGAAATCTTCCATATACCAAGATTCTCCGCTATTCCCAGAAACAGGCCCCCGAACATTGCTCCAGGTATACTGCCGATTCCACCGATGATAGAGGCAATGATTCCTTTTAGTATGGCGTTCATTCCCATCGTAGGTTCGATATTCGTTTCGAGCGAAATGAGAATCCCGGCAGCCCCAGCTAATGCTGAGCCAATCGCAAAAGCTGCCAGGATAATCCGCTCTGGATTTATGCCTACCACGCTTGCGGCCAATCGGTCATCCGCCACCGCCCGCATTGCCTTACCGAGTTTCGCCTTCTGCATGAACACCCATAACGCTACTGACAACAGACTACTGACAACTAATATAAGGATTTGTACATCCGTAATCACCGCTCCTAAGAAATGATGCCCTTCCTTTACCGGCCCGGCTCGTATAGTGAGAATTTGTGCACCGAAAATCAATTGCAGAAGGTTTTGAATGAAAATAAAAACGCCGAATGAAGCCAAGAGAAATACCAGATTCGGTGCTT
Source organism: Planctomycetota bacterium (assembly GCA_017885385.1). Taxonomy (GTDB): domain Bacteria; phylum Planctomycetota; class Phycisphaerae; order Sedimentisphaerales; family Anaerobacaceae; genus JAFNGF01. The sequence continues at coordinate 26,158 of JAFNGF010000164.1, read as the reverse complement.
TTCTCTTCCGCAGTGGCTTATAGACCAGCCGATCGATCACAACTCCCAAAACCCCAGCCCCAATTACTCCAGCGAAGATAGCCACCACCCACGTCGTAGCGTAGCGAAGATCCGCCGTAGCCTCGTGCAAAGGCGGACCGCCCCCGCTATACGCTATACGCAATACGCTATACGCAAAGTATGCCCCACACGCATACACCACCCCATGAGCAAAATGAAAAAACCGAACGGTGCGGTAGATAATAGTAAAACCCAAAGCGGTTAAGGCATATATAGTACCGACGATTAAGCCATTTGCTAGTACTTGTTCAATCATAATCCCCTAAATGCTCGTAAGGATTCCTACTCCCACATAACTGACCATCTATGGTCAACAATACCGCTGGCATATGGCTAAGTTTCTCTATAGAGGGCCAGGCGTCTTCAGACTGACTCCAACAAACACCTTGCTTGGACGCACACGTTCCACGTTACCAAATAATTGCTCTCTGACGAGACTTTCCGTAGTTTCCCTCTCTCTAACCAAACGAACATCATTGCCTTTTACCATTACCTCAGCAGGTCTCAGGCGGCAACAGAAGTGCGAACTCATAGAAAACCCATAAGCTCCTGTGCACATGATTGCGATAAGATCACCCTTCTCAATTCTGGGAAGGGATATATTCTTTGCGAGAAAATCACCCGATGCAACAGTGTTACCCCCTATAAAAACAATCTCTTCAACTGGGCGCTCTTTGAAATCCTCAGCCAACAGGACCTCATGTTTCTGGCCATAAACATAAGGTCGGGCAAAGTTACTCATGCTCGTATCAGTTCCGACATAAGTACGCCCATTCCGTCGCGTAACTTCTGTCACTCGCGAAAGAAGTATCCCTGCGTTTCCAATAATCGAACGTCCTGGTTCCAACTTCAGTTCAATATTCCGATTCAAAAAACCACAGAGTCTTGCCATCCTGTCATTAATAGCCGAGCCAAACTTTTGCCAATTAAACATTTCTTCGTCTGGTCTACTTTGTACTCCAAATCCGCCACCGATATCTATATACTCAATATCTTTTAATTGCTCTGCAAAATACAACAGGCGGTCCATCGCTTCCACAAAGTAAGTATATTGTAAAATGTTCGTTCCCAAATAGGAGTGAATACCATTAATTGAAAGTCTCTTTTTCTCGGCCACAGCCATTGCATGCTCTATTTCCTTTTCTAACAAACCAACCCGCGAGTCTACGCCGACGGATGGGTTAATGGTTCCGCTTGGCACAGTCATACTCAAAGCGAGTCTCAGGCCCAATTTTTTTACTCCTTTGTGTTTGGCAAACGCGACAAGTTGTTGTATGGAATTCGCAATCAGCGTAGCACCAGAAGCAACTATATCTTTAGTCTCAGAACCTGAGAAGTTACATCCGGTTATGACGATTTCAGATGGTTTGAAACCCGCAATTTGGGCTATTCTTAACTCCCCCGGTGTGCAGACATAAATCCTCACTCCGAGACAGCGGAGTTCCTTGAGAATAGAGATGTTGTTATTAGCCATACAAGCAAAATGCAAACTCAGTGGGTTATATGATATGGCGTCCTGGATAATCCGAACATTTTCCCGTATGCTCTCTATGTCATACACATAGAGGGGTGTTCCGTACTCTTCAGCCAATTCGCGAGCTGGAATGTCGCAAACCAGAATTTCATTGTCTTCTCTACGTATCATATGAGAGACCGATGACTATACATACAGAGCAAAGAATGTTTCATACTTCCGGTGCGGCAAACTCAATTTGTCCTCCAAAGACACCACGAGTTTACTTGCTAAGTATGTAACAACAGCGAGAAATAAAAAACCAAGCAAATGTTCATGTTTGCCATAAATCAACCCCAAAGCCATACTTATGACCGCGTATATATAACCGCCCACGAACCAAAGGTAAAACGCCTTGTCTACCAACTCAACAAGGGGATCCAATCGACTCCTGCACGTTTCAGCAAGCACTTCTTTCGGCACTAACTTGTCTTTGCTTAGCTTCCAATCTTCTCTGCCCTTCTCCAAAATGGTCTTTAAATCATCCCACCATTTAGGAAGATACCCCAAGCCGAGAACCGATGTGAAACACACACAAAGAGATGCCATCCATATGGGGAGTTCGCCAGTAACGGTTGCCATCAAAATCATGCTCTTCGCCCTTTTCTGATTATCCAAAGCGACCCAATTATCGCAAAAGGGATTAGGCATGTCAAAGCCAGAAACCACGCCACACTGACGGGTATCCATGGTACTTTGGGTAATGCAATAATGCATACGAGACCTATGAGAACGAATGGTATCATCCATGTTAATTTTGGCCAGTCTTTATCTGTAATAGATACAGAGTATTTGGTTCGTAAATGAAAAACGCTAATCATGTCATAGAGTTTGTCTAATTGCTCAATTTTATATTCAACTTGTTGACGTAGCTCATCTAATCTGAAGAAATGGCTGGCTTCATCGTACAAAGGTCCAAAGTCGGTAAGCCGTATACCTCTGACAAATGGATCCTCAACCGCGAGGCTCGATAGGAAATACCGTCTTGTATTAATGATCTCCTTCAACTTCTCTTGGTTGGTACTCTCATCTTTTTGAAATTGCCTTAATAGTCGCTTGATGTTTAGGTCTAATTCCTCGTTTGTCATGTTGTACATGTACCAACATCCTCGAACAGCGCAGTACGTTCTGAAAAGACCACTTGTAAAATCTTCTAGATATTTAGGCCTACCGACTTCAGAATGAACGACAAGTAAGCAATTCGAATGGAGAAAAGTACGGAATCTCTTGTCTGGATGCAAGTTTCTTAATCGTTCAGTGGTATGCTCATAAGCATGTGAATTGTCCAAATGCGCCTGGCTGATATTGTGCAATATAGCTGAAACTTCGTTTTCAACTGCTCCCCGTTTAGGAGACCCTAAGTCAAACGAATCACGTTCATTCTGTGGAACCTTCAACAGTAACCCAATTGATGGTTCTTGAAAAATGTCTTTCCCCCAAGACCCCGACCTATCATGCCAGACCATCTCCTCGTCGAGATCTCTCCAATTTACCTCAAAGTAGTTCGGTACCACTGTTGTACCAGCCGAAGAACCCAGAGGGTAATTCTCCCGCAATGCGAGTTTCGCTTCATTGGGCAGTTTGCCTAGCGAAACCCTAATCCCAGCCAATAGATTATTTACCTCGCTCAGGAAAATATCGTATACGCTTCTCACTTCTGTTGTGGCGGCATTCAACTCTCCACTGGATGAACTAATGGTCGGAAAACTGCCCCTCCGGATAACACTGCATAAAGTCTCTAACGACGGTGCCTTTGTCGGCAATAAAGCCAACCATATAACTCCCATGCCAGACTCAAATAGTGCCATGTGACAATTTATCGCCGCTTCCCCTAAATGCTGGATATCCACAATTTCACGCCTTGTTGATATGCTCAGATGAGAAAAGGGAACATAGAGGACAGATCTTGTTTCCGGGGGTTCTTTTTCTTCGGACTCATGGTATTGAACAGAAGGGAAGTGAGGCAGTTTTTTCAGATCCCTACTCAAAATCAAACCTAGAGATTGCTTTCTACTATTGGTTGGCATAGTATCTCTTAGCGGGATCTCTGTGAATGCAAAAGAAAAGACATAGAATAATCTTGCTTCTTCAATCGATAGCATATTTTCTTAGGAATTGCGCCTTATTAATCAATCATTGGCTCACCGGTTGACACTATTTGGGGAGCCTACTGGAAAAGGAATGAACTTTCCGTTTTTGACGGTTTTTATACTAACCGGTTTCGTGACCTCACCTTTAATTCCAAAAGAAATGTCGCCGGAAGCACCTGCATAGTTTTTTAAAGAAGAAATGTATGTAGATATCCGTTCAGGATCCAATCCTACACCAGCAATGGCTTGGGCAAGTATTTTTACGGCATCGTATGCATTGGCTTCAAAAATTGACGGCGATGATCCGTATTTAGCACGAAAGACCTCGGCAAATTGTTTCATTACTACCGAACCATTTGCAGGCTCATATTCTGGGATGCTGTATATTGCACCTTCGGCAGCAACCCCTGCGATTTCCAATAGTTCCTGTACACCGTAATCTGCATCTCCAAGAATTTGAGCATCTATACCCAGTTCGCGAATTTGCTTAGTTGCAACTGCCATCTCTCTGTGATAACCAGCTAAGTATATAGCGTTGGGATCTTTTGCCTTAATCTTAGTAATTTGGGTCCGGAAGTCTGTAGCTCCTTGTTCGTAAGTTTCCACGACAGATACTCGACCACTCAATTCGTTGAAACGCTTCGTAAACTCATCGTTCAAACCCAATCCATAATCATTGTTCACATAAAGGGTACCTACATTCTTAAGTCCCAACTCCGAATAAACGCAATTAGCCAATGCCCTCGCCTCAAGCACGTCGGATGGCCAAGTTCGGAAAAAGTATTTGCTTATCCCGGTCAACTTTGGGCTCGATGAGGCTGGAGAGAACAGGATCACTTTATTTTTCGTTGCTATAGGCTCCATAGCAAGAGTAACAGAACTTGCGACCGCTCCGACTACAACCCGCACGCCGTCAACCTTAATAAGCTTCTGCAAAGCATTAACACCTTCTTGAGGATTGCCACGCGAATCCTCATATAAGATTTTTAGGGCTTGCCCTTTAATGCCACCTCCTTTATTCAATTCGTCAATAGCAATATCTATCCCCGCTTTGCATCGTTTTCCATATTCTGCAATTTCCCCTGTGAGGGGCAAAACCGCTCCAATTTTTATCTCTTTGGCTTCCGGTGTTTTCCTCGAGCATCCAAGAAGGGCTGCAGTGAGAAATGACAGTACAATCGCTATTACCACGCTCCCAATTGTAACGTACCTTAACCGTTTCATTTCAGGCATCTCCTTTCACAGCAAAGGACATTCTAGTCAAACCTTTAGCATTTTGCAACTATTCCAACTAAAGGCATATATATTATCGAAAATATGCCACAATACTTTTCGGAGCTTCCGTTCAGCCAGTCGCTCGCTTGAACGCAAATTATACCTCTACCAAGCTCCTCTGCAACACTTATTTCCTCGTCTCACAAGGCGGGATTTCACTCAACCTACAATGTGAGAGAATCGAGAATAGATGAAAAAACAGGCCGGTTTGCAGACTCCGCCTTACCAAGCACAACTGTACTTGTTCAATTGTTGAACAAGTGGACAAAGAACCCGCGCGCGCAATGACGCGCGAAAAACTTGTCGCGCGCACACACTTGGGGTGAATAAACTCCAGGTTCTCGGGTCCCAGACCATTGCTTCTTGTTGCCATCATAAGTTCCGGATTTGGAAAGTGGAGCAGCGGTTCAGACAGGTTCCATGCGTAAGTTGAACCCACCGAGAATAGGCCAGTGGTACAGGCCACCTTCTGCCGAAATGCTGCAAAGAAATGGGTAAGAACGCAAAGGAAGGGGAAAACTCTACATCCTCCACCCATGTGAGGATCATGCAGATGAGTTGATGTCCCGCTCCAAATGCATCAACCGCTGCAGGACTGTCTCAAAGTCCAGTGGGTCCTTGAAGAACATCACTTGCATGGCTTGGTAGTCGCGACGCAACTCTGGCAATCGCTCGTCGCGGGGCAGCAGGTGGAAACTGCCTGGCTTGGCATCGAGATATCTGGCCCAGGCGCAGTGATAGAAGCGGTCTTTGTGAATTGTCACATTATGGAGGAGTTTGAGATCGGCTAATGCTTCCCTTTTGACCGTAGCCTGCGCCATCATGGCCACATCTGCATAGTGACGGTAGCACCGCTGCAACAGGGGCTTATCCAATGGTCGATGATACTCAGCGTGTAGGATCGTGGCCTTCTCCCAGAACGTCCGTCGGGCCACGACCGTTGTCACTGAACAAGTCGGTTCATTGAATACGTACGGAAAATACTCAGCCGCAAATGGCTGGAGAGGATATGCCTCATGCGGAATGGGTTCAGCATGCGTTCCCAGCTCCAAGACCACGCGCGGATTAACGTACTTTAGCCGCCTGCCCAAAGCCGAAGGGTATTCAAATTCGACAGTGTTGGGGTCGGCATCGCTTACCTTCAAGACCCATCGGGCTTGTCCCAAGACCTCTCTAACTCGATTCGTCAGAATGCCCAAGAACGACCCAGCAATATAATGTTGGCACTCAACCAGCATCTCATCAAGAAGTGTTCGACGCCTCGTATGCGATAAATTGGCCCGTCTGGGATCTTTAGTCCCAGTGAACCCAAGCTTCTCAAAGTCAACAGCCAGGTCAATATCTTCAGAAAACCTTTGGATCAGATTGAAGCATTTCAACAGGCTTGTGCCGCCCTTGAAAACCAGCCAGCCATCAAATTCCTTGATAGTGAACAATTGCTTCAGCAACCAACACACCCAGAAATCTTTCTCTACAACGACGGCGTTCAACCCCATCCGAGTGGCGGTTTCGTTGAAAAGATCCGATCTCATGCCTTTGTCCAGGCAGGCTACCTTGTCCACGCTCAATCCTTTGCGATTTGTCTGGCCACCTTGTAAATCCAGTCCGTGCCATAGCGGGTGTCCTTCAGGAGATCCGCTTTCTCATCAGATGAGAGTCGCTTCCACAGGTGATCGATTACTTTTCGGTCCACCCTGTCTTTGCCAAGATGCCGAAGTGCCTGTATAACCAGCCGAGATGCGTAGTTTTCGGTGCGCATTTCCTTGGGTCGCGCATGCTTAAAATGGATCGCAGTGTTGCCCACCTGGAATTCCTTTGTGGGGCCGTCAGAGAGGTAAACGAGCTTTGCAGGTACCTGTTGCGATAGGCCGAGTTGATTTGCCGCCAGCCCCCCTTCCGGCATGATCGTCCACCGGAACTTACGCGCGATGGCTTGGGCGGCCTGGCCCGTATCAGGGCTGAGTTCTCCTCTAAGGGCTGGGTTTACCCTGGGATAATCGAATAAGCCTCGCCCAAGACGACGGATCATGCTTTGTTTAACAAGCCGAGACAAAATGACTCCAAGCGGCCCAGTGGGTGCTATGTCCTGAAAGTCCTTGCGAGAAAAAGCCCACCCTCGGCCTCGCCGTTCAATTCTTCGCACGATGTTATCCCGAAGATTATCCATGCCAATCTCCATTTAATGGTCTGTTACAAAAAATACCCCACTTTTTGTAACATGTCAAGAGGACCTTGCCCTCGTTTGCCTTGGCGATGCCATTGCCCCTGAAACGGCTGAGGCACCAGCAAAGCAGCCGCCGGTGCTCAGAAGGAAAACGAGTGCAGACCCAAGGATGGTTGCTCCAAGCGGCTGCCCCAACTACTTGCAGGTACTCAGGTGCGTGTTCTCATTTGTCAGAAACGGCGAACTGCCGAAATCGATCATGACAGTGCAGCGTTTCCAACATCCCGGCCTAAGAACTTGACGACGATTCACGCCCTCTTATGGACTCTGGAAAACATCTCAACACCACCCATGCCTGGGAACCCTCAACCTTGCAGCAGTGCGTCCCAATCGACCGGCCCGTATGCGTTCAGCCGGGCTTCGATGGCCTGCAGCTTTCTTGCCTTCCTTGTTGGCCTACCTTTGTAGGTCCAGCGTTTAGTCTGTTTGTAGAGTTCTTCAAACTGCCTTTCGGCCTTAATCGGGTAGCCGATACCGCCAATGCGTGCCAAACGTGTTTCGTTTCGGCTCGCGTAGGACAGATCATAGCAATGCCTACATGTGCCGCTTTTTAAGTGGCGACATTCGCCCAAAAAATGGTCCTCAAGAATACCCCCGGCGTGCCCAAAACTCCCACCTCTTTCTCCGCCTTTTTACCCACTCATAAACCCAAAATGGACACCGTTTGACATACTTACCGTATTCTCTGCACCATCGCTGCAATGTTCTACGTGGTATCCTCAGAATCCTTGCCGTGGCTCTCACGCCGGATTCGTCTATTACCTTGAACGCATAGTCTTTCTGCGATCTGGTATAGTGTCCCCCATCGCCCAGGCTCACGAAGTCCAGTCTCTTCTCTTCATCGAACTCTCGCTGCATCATCCGTATTAGCTGCTTGGTTTCAGTTTTCCTCATTTCTCAACTCGTCTTTTCTATGCTTTTCACCGTGTCTGTCCTTATGTTTCTGGTTTCCTGTGGCTTTGACCGCATCTTCTTGAGAAAAGCCGTTGCCTCTTTAAGCCAGTCCTTTTCTGTGTATTTCCTTCTGGCCTCAGTTTTTCTTCCTTCCGGCTTCTTAAAGGCTCTCAACTGCTGTGCTCGGTAGGCCAAATCGTGGCACTTCCGGCATAAGAACACGACCTCTCTGCTTGGCAGATACAGTTTGCCCACTCTGTTTTGACAGGATGGGCAGATAAACCATTTGACAAAGCCCTTAAGATTACTGAGGGTGCAAACAATAACTACATCCTGTATGTACCTGTCTGCTATCTGAAGGGATACTTTGCCTGATTCGATACCCTTCGGCAAAGCTGCTGCTGCTTCCTTTGCTGTCAGACAGAAAGTATCCTCAACAAGTCTTTTCATAAACAACCGTCTAAATCATTAGGCAGACTGCTTGCCTGGGTTTATGTTCGCCTGTTGGTGTTTGCCTATATTGACCTGCTGCTCGGCCTGGTTTATTTGCTCCGCAACATTCACTTCATCTGCCTGTTTCACCACTACATTGACCGGAGGACGTTTAATATCTCGGACTGCCTTCAGGATGTTCAATAGGTGTGTATCTGCTGCCTGCCTGACCCTTTGTATCTCTTTGAGTGCGCTCATACTGTTTTTGCTGTCGCCAGAAGGTACTCTTGTATAGGCAATGAGCTTGTCCTGATAGGCACCGACAAGCAAGTCACCAAGCACTGTGTCGATAGCTTCCTCTTGCAGGTCCTTGGAATTGGACCGCAGCGCCATTGCGATGGCTGCGAATTTTAGCTGAAGGGCTATTTTTATGTTTTCGCTTAGTTCGTCTGCGCCTGCCATACACGTTGTCGGGATGCTTATTCCCCTCATGTGCCAGCGTTCAACGTCAAGAGTCTTCCCGTCTGCACCTATAGTGGTTCCGAGCGTTTCTTTACCCCTTTGAAGTGTAGCCAACCAGTCTTCTTTCTCAGCATTTCCTTCGTTTGTCTTGGCCTTCTCCGACAACGGTTTCCTTGTTGACTTCATTCTTGTGATCTTTTGCTCTGCCATTCACTTTTTCTCCCTAACATGAGTTTGCACTAATGCTTTGATTGCGGCCTTGATATGCTCCGGCAGTTCCGGCCAAACAGCCACGATTTCAGCTAAATCAGGGGGTAGATTCTGACGCTGACTTTGGGCTGTTTTTCGATTTTCTTTGTAAGCTGCTGCTGCTGCTTCTTCTAAGTCTCTGCTTTTAAGGGGCTTATCATTTTGAGGCAACGGATTTCTAATCCGTAGGTCGCAGGTTCGAATCCTGCCGGGCGCGTTACGCAAGTGTCGAAAACACAAAGAATTATGAAACCAAAGCCGACAAACGAAAGCGACAATTCCCGAAAGTTTATCGAAAGTTTACTATCAAAACAGGAAGCTGACCCGGACTTGCGGCTGCTCGTTGAGCGTTGGCCAGAGCTTTCACTTGAAACCAAGCGGATAATCAGTAAGATAGTCCAGGTAAGTGGATAGAGCTTATATCGGGACGGCCAGCAAGCTACTGGCCAAGCGGTTCGGGCTGCACGGAGTTTAGGCCACCTGCCTTTCGCCGTGTAGCCTGATCCGACCCGACTGGAAAGGCAGGTAAGAGATGGCAAAACAACCCTCACCTAAACAGCCCACTGAAATTCCTGACACTTCATTCAAGGTCAAAAAGTTTCCTCTCGAGTTGGTCAGAACACTTCAAAGGCAATTTGACGCAGCAGCCCAGCAGTATCCTCACCTGATGCACGTTCTCGTACTTAACCGCGAAGTTACTGCGACAGACGAACAACTCAAGGCACATTTCGCGGGGAATCACAAACTGCGGGACAAGTTTGGCAACCCTGAGCAGTATGTGGCTTTTGTTCACGGCCCGCGATTGCCGAAATTATATTACAACGAAGAGGCTCAATTGGCCTTGTGGTCTGATACTCCGCATCACTGTTATAAGGTCGGTTGGCGGTTGCTTCACTGGCTGCTCGCCCCAGGGGACCAGCATTGGGACCGTTCCGGAGCGATGCACACACTGAACGCTCTGGCCGAGATCAGCTCGCATATCTTAACGAATCTGCAGGTGGGCAAGAGTCTGGAGTTATCAGACTACGTTGCTCTCCCAAGTCCTTTTCGGCGGGACATCGAAACGTGGGTTCTGGCGGTTCACGAGTTCACCCAGCCCGAAAAAAGATACTTTATGCCGACTGCAATTCAGGCCATTGAACAATATGCAAGTGGCAAACCGGGAATCCGTGCAGATGCCTTTTTTGAGGTACTTTCCGATTTTTGGCTCGGATCGAGCCAGGTTTGGGCCAGACTTTTGGATATGCTGACGGGGGAAAAGGCAATCGGGCAATTTCCATATCAAAATCAAGTCCCCTGGAGCAAAGGTGACCTTAATTACTATCCGAACAAAGAAGCCATAAAAGATGCCTACGATATAGGCCGTATGCACGAGATTGATAACCTGACAAACTTGGACTATGACCATCTGGGAAAGTTGCTGCGCACGCCCGGATGTCAAATAAGGTTCATGTCTCAGAAATCACCGCCAAAAGGCAAAGTTCATCGATGCGACTGGCGGCGATATTTACAACATGAGATCGAACAGAAAAGCCTACGTGATGACCTGGTTGAGCGAGAAACACTTAACCAGCTAGATCAATTTCCCATGTAGTTCCTACTGTTTCAACTCGCGACAAGTAGATTTTCTTCAAAAAACTTTCCTCATTTTCAGCTCACAAAGCAACTTTTTCGCAGAATTGTACTGGCTTTTACTCGCGGCGAGTAAACGCATATGTCATCCATCATGTAAGCTGTTGACCATGACTTACAAGGAAGCAAAACGCCAGGCTAGTCTGGCACTCAAGGAGATTATAGAAGCTGCGCGAAAATATGCCAGGGCCGAGGAAATCTTCATGCAGCAGTTAGATGCAGAAGGTCTGAGCGGAAAAAGTAAAGAAAAACGAAAGCACAAAGATGTCCAGGACTCCGAGTGAGCTCTATTGTCACGCTATCGAAAAGAACCCTGGTGCCGACACTGGCGTTCCAGAAATGGAGCCGTCACTCGTTGACATCAAAGCCGTTGAGCCATTGTTGGTTGGTGCTAAGCAAGCGGCAAGGTTGCTCGGCGTCAGCGCCCGTCACTTGGCGGGCCTGCACAGTTCGGGCCGGCTCGGACCGTTGCCAGTCTCGCTGGGACGCAGGCAACTCTGGCGGGTTGCAGAACTGGCCGTCTGGGTCCAGGCCGGCTGCCCGCCAAGACAAGAATGGATTGCAATTCGGGAATGCACGGATGCAAAATATCGACAATTTTGATACAAGCAAGTTTTTCAGCCGTGAGGCCGAGGCTGCCCTGGTCGGCTCAATGATAATCAACCCGGATTGTGTCCCGAAAGTCCTATCATTGCTGCCTCGCTCGGACTTGTTTTACCTGCCGGAGAACCAAACCATATTCGAAGCTCTCGTAAAACTGCACTTTGCCAAAACGCCGATCGACCCGATATTGCTACGGGACGAACTTAAAAAGGAAGGCAAGTTGGACAAACTGAAAGGAACGAGCGAGGAAGAAGGCGTGCTATACATAGGGGAGGTTGTGGAGAGCGTTACAAGTTCGGCCCTTGTTGACTACTATGCGAAGATAGTCTTGAAAGAGGCAAAATCGCGGAAACTTTGGTCGGCTGCCGAGCAGATTCGACAGGTCGCAAATGAATCGGGTGATCCGGACGAGAAAATCCCTGAGATCCAGCGTATCGCCATGTCACTCGATACTGTCAGCAACGTACAAGGCGATTGTCAACCGGTCTGCATCAACTTGGCCGATGTCACGCCGAGACCCATCGAGTGGCTTTGGTTTGAGCGATTCCCTAAGGCCATGCTTTCGTTAATCATCGGCGATCCAGGACTGGGCAAGAGTTGGCTTACGCTTGACATGGCAGCACGAATCAGTACCGGACGTCCCTGGCCCGATAGTCCCGTGCCGGGAAATATCGCGCCTTTGGGGTCGGTGGTGATTCTCACGGCCGAGGATCACTTGGAATTTACGGTTCGTCCGAGGCTGGACAAACTTGGTGCACACGCGGCAAAAATCATCGCCATTAAAGGGGTACGGTCTGCCGCCGGTGACGAGTATTTTGATGTCACAAAGCACGTCCCGGCACTTGAGAACGCTATTGTGAAATGCAAAGATGTCCAAGCGGTGATAGTCGACCCAATTACTGCTTATCTCGGTAACACTGATTCTCACAAAAACGCAGAGGTACGGGCTGCTCTGGCACTGCTAAGTGACCTGGCTGAAAAGCGCAGTGTTGCGGTCGTTTGCGTTTCGCATCTCAATAAAGCTCAGACAACGAAGGTGATTTACCGCACAATGGGTTCAGTCGCCTTCAACGCTGCTGCACGTGCCGTCTGGCTTCTCGCGATTGACAAAGATGATGAGAAACGGCGGTTGCTTGTTCCCGTAAAGATGAACCTGTGCGAGGAGCAGAGCAGCCTGGCGTTTCGGATCGTTGATGGGCACTTGGACTTTGAAACGAAACCGCTCTTGCTCCGGGCCGATGAAGTCCTGGGAATTGAGAATACTGAAGAACGCACTGTCCGTGATGACGCGAAAGAATGGCTCCGCGACTTGCTTTCTGATGGCCGGGTCAGAAGCACTGAGGTTATGGAGCTTGCGGACCGCGAGAAGATCGCTAAAAGAACACTTGATCGTGCCAAGAACGAATTAGGCGTTAGGTCTGAGGCAGAGGGTTTTGGCAAGGACAAAATTTGGTGGTGGTCCATGCCCTAAGATTGCCAATGCCCTTATACGTGGCAATGTGGCAACCTTAGCGTTTTTAGGCCAAAAACAAAGAATAGTTGGCAACCTTTGAAGATTGCCACTAAGTCCTTAAGATTGCCAACTACTCTCTTAAGATTGCCACCATAGATTGCCAACAAAAACCTTATTATTGAGCTAATAATGCAAAGATTGCCAACTATTGCTAAGATTGCCAACCGGTGAGACACACGCACGCGCGCGCGNNACGCACGCGCGCGCGAGAGAGAGAGCTACCATACCGCGTTCCAAGTGGATAGAAGATGCTGGTGAGACACACGCACGCGCGCGCGAGAGAGAGCCGGCAATGGCAGTGTGGAACTTCTCCATGGTATTTACGTGAGACACACGCACGCGCGCGCGAGAGAGAGAGAGAGAGAGAGAGGGCAGACTTCTATGATAATCGCCGGAAACCAAAAAAGGCAAACTGCACGAGTCAGACACTCTGTAGAATCGCGCCACGTGGCCTGTAGCAGCGTCCCAGACGGCGCAGGATTGACGAACGGCAGTCGGAAAGCCATCCGGCAAGGGGTCTTTTCAAAGTTGAGCGAAAATGGCCTATGCACTTGGCTTATGGTGATTTCTACCAAGTCCTCGGAATCGATTTGCGCTTCCTCGCTGCCCGGCGGATCGGGGAGTTGGTGCCAGAAACGGAACGTGGCGGCAAACCGGACAGAGGAAACAATGTCCAAACTTCGGACATTGGTTTGCCCCGTCAGCGTCTCTCCGAATTTCGCAAGCTGGCGGAGATACCGCTGCCAAAGTTCAAAGAACGCAATGCAGATTCTGAAAGATTTATGCTTGACATAATTACAAGCAGTGGTAAATTGATAGTATGATACTCGAAAAAATAGGTGAAGCGATAGAGAAATCAGGCAAGAGCCGCTATCGGATTAGCAAAGAAACTGGTATCGACCAAGCGGTTCTTTGCAGGATTGTCAGCGGTAGCGGAAAAGGCCAATGTAGTTTGGAGACGGCTGACAAGCTCTGTAAGTATCTCGGACTTGAACTCGTGCCGAAAAAGCGAAAGAAAAGGGCAAGGTGAGATTATGAGAGTTTGGAAACCAACATACAAAGACAGGTTAGGACAAAAAAGGGAACTGAAAAAGTGGTGGATCGAGCTTGGAGACCACCTGCAAATCATACGGCGCTTTCCGGGGTTCTCAGACAAGGCCCAGTCCGAGGCCCTGGGCCGGCAGATCGAGTGCCTGGTTGCCTCCCGGATAGCAGGTCAGCAGCCCGGTCCGGAGTTGAGCCGCTGGCTTGAGCAGGTGCCGGCCAAACTGCGCGACCGGCTTGCAAATATCGGCCTGCTGGATCGCACGCGAGCAGCAGCAGGCAAGCCACTGGCTGACCACCTGAATGACTTTGAGGAGTCCCTGTTGGCCAAAGGCAGCACCGCCGGATATGTCAGGCAGACTGCGTCACGGATAAGGCGGCTGTTTGAGCGGTGCAAATTCACGACCTGGACAGGCATATCGGCCAGCAGATTGCAGGCAGTCCTGGCGGACCTGCGGCAAGGTGATAAGGGCCTCGGTGCCCAGACATCTAACTTTTATCTCAAAGCTGCGAAACAGTTTGCCCGGTGGATGATTCAAGACCGGCGGGCCAGCGAATCGCCGCTCCAGCACTTAACGGGCCTGAATGTACGAACGGATCGCCGTCACGACCGCCGCGCGCTTGAACCAGAGCAGGTAAGGCGTCTTTTAGAGGCTACGAGGGCTGCTGGCGGGCGATTTGGCATGAGCGGATATGAAAGAGCCATGCTCTACCGTCTGGCCGTAGAGACGGGCCTGAGGCGCAACGAATTGAGAAGCCTAACCGTAGTCTCGTTTGACCTCGACAAGTGTACGGTGACGGTCGAGGCGGCCTACAGCAAGCACAGGCGGGAGGATGTCCTACCATTGCGGCCAGATACGGCAACGGAACTGAGAGAATTTCTCAAGGGCAAGTTGCCGAGCATGCGGGTTTTCAACGTTGGCGGCAAAACCTCCAAGATGATTCAGGCTGACCTTGAAACTGCTGACATTCCTTATGTGGACGAATCGGGCCGCTATGCAGATTTCCACAGCCTCAGACATACGACCGGAAGTTGGCTTGCCGCGAACGGCATACATCCGAGCGTGGCCCAGGCGATAATGCGGCACTCGGACATAAACCTGACCATGAGCCGCTATACTCACCTATTCCGAGGCCAGGAGTCCGAGGCAGTTGCCAGGCTGCCGGACCTGTCGCTGCCAAGTGAACAGCAGAAGGCAGCAGCGGTCAAGAACGGAACGGACGGATGTAATCTGGATACGCCAGGTCCACAAGAGAAAAACTTGGCGTCCCATTTGGCGTTTCAGCCCGCACAGCAGTGCAATTCAGTGCATCGACCTGCACAGGTGATACCGACTGGTGCTATCAAAAACGCGGATTCTAATACGCCCGACAGGATTCGAACCNNTATCCTACTGAGCTACGGGCGCAACTGAACCCCGACTCGCATCGGGTTAAACCAATCAGCCCAGCGCAAACAGTGCAACAGTATACCAGTTTTCTCTCCGGCAGGGTAGAGTCAAAATAATTGAGAAATTAGATGCCGGATAGACGCCAAACACCAACCTCTAAGCTGGTTCACTATAAAATATTTTCTTGCCGCCGTATATGGATTTTCTTGACATAAGCCGATGTCTGTCGTATAGTCCGCCGGTTTGTGAATGTGAGCTCAAGTACGAAGCTGACGCAGAGTAGCTGATGAAGTATCATAGAATTCCAGACGAGACCGTACGACGGTTGCCGGTTTATCTGCGGGGTCTGCTGTTCCTATCAGACCACAAGCAGAACATATCCAGCCGAAATCTGGCTGATTTCATAAGCGTCAACGACTCACAGATAAGAAAGGATTTTTCATATTTCGGCGCTTTTGGCACACCTGGTGTCGGCTACGATATAAGAAAGCTCATAAGGCAAATAAAGAAAATGCTCAATTTGAGCGTTTCCCATAAGGCGGCATTGGTTGGAGCGGGCAATTTAGGCTCAGCCATTTTGGCGTATCCGGGTTTTAGGATGTACGGATTCGACATAGCTGCCGCCTTCGACAACGACCCAAAAAAGATAGGCAGAGAAATAAATAATGTCAGGATCGAGGACATCTCAAGTCTGCGGACGCTGGAAAGGCGAAAAATCAGCCTGGCAATTATAGCTGTTCCGCGCGATGCCGCTCAGCAAACAGCCGATGCGCTGGTCAAGGCGGGCGTAAAGGGCATCTTAAACTTTTCGCCGCTTCGCATAACGGCTCCCAAAAAAGTGAAAGTGATAACTATTGATATCGCTATGGAGCTTGCTCGCTTACCATACTATATTTAGACAGAGGTCGAAGATGAGTGTAAAGAAGATCAACAAGGATGCTTTCATAAGCTTCGTTGACCAGCTTATTAAAGGCCGGAATGTTATAGGTGTTCAGGCCAACGGCGACAGATTCGACTTTGCACCATTAGATTCAGCAAAGGACCTGCGGCTTGATTACGATCACACGCTACAGCCGCCGAAGAAGTACTTTTTGCCGCCCGTGGAGACACTGCTGACGTACGACATCGGAGCCGGCTATAAGTCGGTCTTTGACGACGCCAAGTTCGTCCTCATCGGCGTCCATCCTTACGACATGGTCGCCATGAACCAGATGGACAGGATTTTTAGCCAGGACAACTACGATGCCCATTATATGAGAAGGCGAAACAATGCTACTATTATCGCGTCCGATGTAGTGACACCTTCAAAGAATGTTTTTGCCGGTTCGATGGGCACTGCTACCGTCAAGGAAGGTTTTGACATACTTATTACCGATATTGGCGATGCTTATCTGGCTGAAATCGCTTCCAAAAAAGGCCAAGAGCTGGCAGCAAAAGCCGATGGACTGGTCGCCGCCACGAAATCGGATTTGAAGAAAAGNNAAAGCTGAGACGTGCTTTAGCTGCGGCTCGTGCAATCTGGTCTGCCCGACGTGTTATTGTTTCAACGTGCAGGACTATGTGAATTGGGACATGAAAAGCGGCAGTCGCGAGAGGGCGTGGGATGGGTGTCTGCTTGATGGTTTTGCCAAGGTAGCGGGGGGACACGACTTCAGAAAGAACCGGGCCGACCGTTTCCGGCACCGTCTTTACAGGAAGGGTAAATACGTGCCGGCGAAAATAGGCGGCGAAATCGCCTGCGTCGGATGCGGACGATGTATAGACGCCTGTCTGCCGGATATAGCAAATCCCGTCAATGTCTATAACAGGCTCGTTGACGACTTGGGGCTGGAGTGAAACGAATAGATTGTTTTGATTCAGGTTAAGAATACGGAGTTTTGCCGATGTCTAAGCCAAGTACTATTGAAAAGGATATTTACTTGCCGCAGCTGGCTGCGATCGAGAAGAGGCGGCTTATGAACGCCACGGAGATGTATCTGCGTCTTAAGATGGACGAGGGGCCTCTGGACTATGTGCCGGGTCAGTTTGTCGAGGTTTCCGTCCCAGGTGTCGGCGAATCGCCGATCACGGTTTCTTCGTCGCCGACTCAGAAGGAGTATTTTGAGCTTGTGGTTCGCAGAATTGGCAATGTTACAATCGCCATTCACAGGCTAAGAATAGGCGACAAGGTCGGCATCCGAGGCCCCTACGGCAACGGAGCCTATCCGGTGGAAGAAGCAAAGGGCAGGAACCTTGTCTTTATATGCGGCGGCATCGGACTGGTTCCACAAAGGTCTTTTGTTAATTATGTTCTCGATAACCGCGACGATTACGGCGAGATCACGGTCCTTCTGGGCACAAAGTGTATGGCTCAGCGATTCTTTCAATCCGAGCTTGACGGCTGGTCGCACAGGGAGGACATCCATTTTATGGAGACCGTGGACGAGGCAGACGACTGCTGGCAGGGAAACGTCGGGGTCGTGACAACGCTCATCCCCAAGATTGAAAGGGAGCTTACTTCGGCGCTTGTATTTATTTGTGGTCCGCCGGTTATGTACAAGTTCGTCTTACTCGCGCTGAACGAAGCAAAGGTGCCTCGGGAGAATATCTTTCTTAATCTTGAAAGGAAAATGAAATGCGGCGTCGGCAAGTGCGGACACTGCCAGATAAACAACTTATATGTATGCATCGATGGGCCGGTGTTTCGTTATTCGGACCTGGCTGTTGCGCCGGAGGCGATATAAATGGATAGGCTAAGGGTAGCGATTTTCGATTTTGCGTGCTGTGAAGGCTGCCAACTGCAGATTGTCAATCTCGAGGAAGAAATTCTTGATTTGGTTGACGCGGTTAACGTCGTCGAATGGCGTGAGGCGATGAGCGAGCAAAGCCGCGAATACGATATGGCCATCATCGAGGGTTCAATCACAAGGCCTGAGGACGAAAAACGTCTTGAGATTATCCGGACAAGGGCAAAAACACTAATCGCTCTCGGCGCCTGCGCTACAATCGGCGGCGTAAACAAGCTCAAAAACAATTTTGACCTGACGGATGTCAAGCGATACGTATATGGCAAGTCGGCAAATATGCCGCATCTTGATACCGCGCCTACAAAGGCGGTCGACGAGGTAGTCAAGGTGGATTACAAAATCCACGGCTGTCCCATAGACAGAAAAGAATTCACTTATGTGGTTCGCTGTCTGCTTATGGGTAAGCGGCCGGAGATACCGGAGTATCCGGTCTGTGTCGAATGCAAGGCCAAAGGCAATCCCTGCCTTTGGGATTACGGGCAGGTCTGTCTGGGGCCTGTTATAAGGGCCGGCTGCGGGGCGAGATGCCCGTCATCGGGTTTCAGATGTTTCGGCTGCCGCGGCTACATAGACGACCCCAACGTAAACGCTGCGAAGGATGTCATCGAGAGATACCACTTAACTGTGGATGCTTTGAAGGGCAAAATGGTTCTTTTTGGAAGTGGTCAGGGGCCTACAAATGCATAACAATGTCAATATCAACGTTCATCATGTAACGCGTGTTGAGGGGCACGGAAATATCGTCGTAAACGTCGCCGACGGCAGGATTGAAACGCTGCAATGGCAGGTGCCCGAAGCCCCTCGGTTCTTTGAGGCGATGGTCAGAGGACGAAGCTATGAAGACATTCAGACGGTCGTCTCCAGAATATGTGGGATCTGCTCGATTACACATTCGCTGGCTTCGACCAAGGCCGTCGAAAGTGCGCTCGGTCTGGAGGTCTCGGAGCAGACCGATAAGCTTCGCATACTGATGCATTATTCCGAGCAGCTTCAAAGCCATATTCTCCACGTTGGGTATCTTGCGGCACCTGACTTTTTCGGCGCGCCCTCGGTGGTGCCGCTTGTTGCTATAGCAGCGGATGTCGTTAAGACCGTCGTTAAAGTCCATAGAGTCGCAAACGAATGGTCGGACCTGCTTGCCGGCAGAACGACACACCCGGTTACGCTCAGACCGGGCGGCTTGACGCGCATACCGACCGAGAAGCAACTAAGGCAGCTAAAAAAGACCCTCAAAGATACGATTCCGGACCTCAAGGTGATTGCAGATGCGGTTTTAAGCGTCGCCGCAAGTATACCGAGCTTCGAGCGCCAGACCGAATACGTATCGCTCAAGCAGACGAATC
The DNA here is from genome assembly GCA_017885385.1 of Planctomycetota bacterium. Classification (GTDB taxonomy): domain Bacteria; phylum Planctomycetota; class Phycisphaerae; order Sedimentisphaerales; family Anaerobacaceae; genus JAFNGF01. Next base: position 6,647 of record JAFNGF010000164.1, on the reverse strand, counting down.
CTCCTGCATATTCATTTTATCACGGAGGCATTACCTCCACCGACAATAACGGTCAGGTCATCCCGATCGAAAAATGGCACGAGGTGACCAATGAGTACGTATGCCCGCAGTCGACAGCAAAGTGGACAAAATGGCACCGGGACTGCTATGCCGTGGGGGCGCTGGCTCGCTTTAATAACAATGGCGAGCTTCTTTCGCCGATGGGCAAGGATGCGGCCAAGATGTTCGGCCTGAAAGATGGCTGCTGCAATCCGTTTATGAACACGGTCGCCCAGCTTGTCGAATGTTTCCACGTTATTGAGGCAAGCATCGCTCTGATCGACGAGCTGTTGACAAAGGGGCTTAAACAGGAAAAGGTTTCAAGCGCAGCAAAGGCGGGTAAGGGCGTCGGCTGTGTAGAGGCTCCGCGAGGCATATTATTTCACGAGTATGAGTTTGACAAAAACGGCAGTTGCGTTGCAGCCGATATTTGCATCCCGACGAACCAGAACCACGNNAGTTTGTAAGGTGACTCGGCACACCCGCAAAAAAGACGTCGTCCTCGGGCTTGGCAATGTGCTGATGTCGGATGAAGGCATCGGTGTTCATTTGATAGGGCGATTGTCGGTGCTAAAAAAGAAGTTTCCACATGTCGATTTTATCGACGCCGGCACCGCCGGAATGTCCATACTGCATCTTATCGCAAACCGGAGAAAGGCAATCATCATTGACTGTGCAAAGATGCAGACCGCCCCCGGCACAATCAGGAGATTCGGCCCCCACCAGGTAGAAAGCGTAAAAACGCTGGCGCACTACTCTTGTCACGAGGCCGACATTCTGCAGATAGTGGGCCTCTGCCGGCAGCTTGGCCAATTGCCGGATGAGATTGTTTTCTTCGGTATTGAGCCGCAGACCGTCGCGCCCGGCCGGTCAGTAAGCCAAACACTCGCCTCCGGGATTAATGACTACGTTGACGCGGTCTGCAAAGAGCTTACCTGCCAAATAAATTGACAATTGTAAATTGAAGATTGAGATGCCTTCTTTGCCGGCTGCGAACCTGCCCAAATGAGTCTGCCATCTCACCCCGTCTAACGACAGAGCTCAGCGGCGGCGATTCACGACGTCCCCTGGAGCGAACGGTTAGCTGCATAACACCCCGGCGGCCTTGCTGTTCAAATCGAATTCTTAAGCGGTAACATCGGTCTCAACCATCCGGAATCCATCCTGTCAGCGTCATGTTGAGACCGAAGCCGATATCAGACAACGGTTTTGGTCTTGGGCTTAGTGTCACGGGGCGTGCTTCGTCAGCGGCAAGACGCCGGCCATTTCTCCGATGACATTAATGAGCTCCGAACCTGAAGGAATGACGATTTTTGCATTTTGACTCAGAGATTTCTCAAGGGCCTCGAGCTTTCTGAGAAGTTGTGCGTTTCCAACGAAGTACGTGTTCGCCGCCTCGTTGACAAGTCTTATTGCTTCGGCCTCGCCCTCCGCCGCAAGAATCTTGGCCTGCTTTATCCCCTCGGCCTTTTTGATCTCCGCCCTCTTTCCACCGTCAGCTTGCCTCTCGACCGCGTTGGCAAAATCCAAGGCGGCTATCTTTTCATTTTCTGCTTTCACAACCTTGTTCATGGTCTCTTGGACGTCCTTGGGAGGGTCGATTTCTTTCAGCTCAGTCCGAACGATCTCCATTCCCCAGTTCCTGGTTTCCTTGCTCAACGTTTTAAGAAGCTCACTGTTTATTTTGTCTCTTTCGCTGTTTGCCGATTTCAGCGTGAGCGTGCCGATGATATTGCGCAGTGTCGTACGAGCGAGGTTCACAATCTGAAATTTATAGCTGTTGACATTGTACTGAGAGCTCTTAACGCTCGCCTCGTCGTCTTTGACCTTAAAGTAAACTTGTGCATCCACCCTTGCATTGAGATTGTCATTAGTAATGATCTCTTGCGGCTGGGCGTCCACCATTTGCTCGGTGATATTGACCTGAATCATTCTGTCAATAACAGGAATGATCCAATGAAAACCAGGTGTGGCAAAACACCTATACTTGCCGAGTCTCTCTATGAGGCCCCTGTGTGTGGGACGAACAATCCTTATGCCCAAGAAAAAGATTACCACAACAGCCGCAACTACGAACAACACGATCGCCTGCATAATATTCTCCTTTCACATTAGTCAGCCAAGCACCTACATTCTACCACCGCAGTATGCCTGTGAAACACAAAAGAACGTCATTTCGCTTTGAGATCGAACAATTGATTATATGGTTTCCGCATAACATCCCAGCGACCTTGCCGTTCAAATCGAGTCCTTCGGGCTTGCCCGCCCAGCGTATGGAGGGCTTGCCGATTCCTGAGTGTACAGCCGGCGCCAGCCCGCCAGACGAAATATAGGCCAAGAGCGGTTCCTCTTCAAGCAAAAACAGGGCAACAATGTGCAAAAAAGCTTGCGGCAAGGTCATAACCGCCGGGCTGATGGCACTTATGGTTGCTTCTATCGGCAAGCTGCCGGCAGGCCGGTGCTCCGTAAACGCCGGCGTGGGCGAAGGCACGAGCCACGAGGCTGCTTATCCGGGTATGGCAGCAGGTCGTTTTCTACGGTAGAATCAGCTGGATGGATGGGACAAAGCTGCTCTTAAACGCCTACTACGAAGCCCTGTACCAGCGGCTGGAAGCTAACAAAGCTCTGCTGGCGGGCAAAATAGAAGACCTGCTCAAACAAGAGATCGCACATCATGGCTTTGCTGATTTCGATGGCGACAAGTACGCCGCGTACCGGGACGCCTGCCTGGCTTTTGTCGATGAGCGGATAGAAACCTACAATCCAATTGGAATTCAATATACCTTTGACCGTGTCCGGGCTAAGGAAGTCTTGGAACTGGAACTGCAGCTTAACTGGTACGATAGCCGGGCGGAATTTGCCGCCCTGCGGCAGGCGGCGCGAGACGCTGTTCTGAGCGAAGCGAAGAATCAGGCTGAAGCTGAAATGACGCAAGAAAGGCTGAAAGAGCTGGCGGATGAGCTGATTGCCGAGGTCGGGGCATTCCCTGACAAGAGTATCATATCTGCGTATGAGGCTGAGCCCGCACTTAATAAGCTGCCGGACTACATAGTAGGCAGGGCAATTGAAGAAATCCTGCGCTAAAGACAGAGCCGGCAGCGTCAGCGACCGGTAGACGCCCGGAGGACAGAAG
>JAFNGF010000164.1:0-3419 GCA_017885385.1 Planctomycetota bacterium | reverse complement strand
GACAGAAGGCAGAGGACAGAAGACAGAGCCGGGAGCGTCAGCGACCGGAAGACACCACAAAGGTAGACGCCCCTGCTTTTTTAATATCCAGCCTTGCCAAGTTTGTCGGTTCGAGTTATGATTCATACGTAGTTTAGTGCGTGTGCAGAATCGTTACCATTTAACGGTGCTTGACCTCTGGCCAAGCTGGGACATCGCTCATATAACATTCATTAAGGAGGTTCACGATGAAGCGTATGACACGTCGAGACTTTATTAAAAGCACTGCTGCCGCCGGCGTTGCGTTGACGCTGGCCGGCCCATATTCGCGAGTGCGAGGTGCAAATAACGACATTCGTGTGGCCGTGATGGGTATCAAGGGTCGAGGTGGCGACCATATCAGCGCATTTCACAAAATGGACGGAGTGCGGATCGTAGCGCTGTGCGATGTGGACAGAAACGTTCTGGAGAGCCGGGCCAAGCCGTTCAAAGACCGCAACGAGAAAGTGGATACCTACGTGGACATCCGCAAGCTGCTGGACGACAAGAACATTGACGCTGTATCCATCGCCACCCCGAATCACTGGCACTCGCTGGGCACTATTTGGGCCTGTCAGGCGGGCAAAGACGTTTACGTCGAAAAGCCGTGCAGCCACAATGTTTTTGAGGGCCGTAAATGCGTCGAGGCCGCGGAGAAGTACAAGCGGATAGTGCAGCACGGCACGCAGAGTCGCTCAAGCCGTAGCTGGGCAAAGCAGGTGGCTGCCATCGCCAGCGGCAAATACGGCAAGCTGCTGGTTTCCAAGGCCTGGGCCTCCAAGTCCGGACAAGGGCGATGGAGCATCGGTTTTAAGCCGATTGAAGATCCGCCTGAGAACGTGGACTTCAATATCTGGCTCGGCCCGGCGCCGAAACAGCCATACCACGGCAACTTAGTGCACTACAACTGGCACTGGTTCTGGGACTTCGGCAACGGCGAGATCGGCAACCAGGGCGTGCACCAGATGGACATCGCCCGCTGGGCCATCCCCGGCGGCGCGCTGCCTAAGAGTGTAATCAGCATGGGCGGCCGCTGGGTTAACTCGACGCCCGGTTATCCGCCCTTCACCGACCAGGCTCAGACTCCCAACTGTCAATTGACCGTCATGGACTTTGGTGGAACGCTGCTCGTGTTCGAGGTCATCGGTTTGGTTCAGAAGGCGGGTGTCGACGGCAAGAAGTATCCGAGCAAAGTTGATAACGAGTTCTACCTTGAGGAGGGCGTGATCAGGGACGGGAAGTTCTATCCCAAGGGGAAGGATGTGGCTGAAAACTTGGCGGACGTTGATGTCAAGATGGGCCCGGGCGACAACTTCGCCAACTTCATCCACTGTGTGCGCACTCGCAGCCGCAGTGATCTCAACGCCGACATCACCGAGGCGCATCTATCCGCCGCGTGCTGCCACCTGGGCAACATTTCTTACCGTCTCGGCGAGCAGGTTCCCGGGACGACCAGGCCTGATGTGCTCGACAGGCACGAGGAAGTCGCCAAATCCTGGGAGACGATCACGCAAACCGTGAAAGGCACGCTGGGACTTGATTTGTCCAAGAGCACGTATCAGCTCGGGCCGATGCTGAAGTTCGACCCGAAGGCCGAGAGGTTCGTGGGCAATGCGCAGGCTGACCTGCTGCTGACGCGTCCGTATCGCGAGCCGTTTGTCGTTCCCCAGCAGGTCTGAACTTGCAAAATCGCGGTCTGTGATTCAATTTATGATAAAATTGAGATTAGGAGGCAGATATGTACGGGAAGTCAGCGACGACCAAGATTACTATTTGCTTGCTTGTTGCGGCACTGGGTCTGGTGATTACCTGCTACGCGCAAAAGAGTTCGGGTCCGTGGAAGGTGCACGACCGTGAACGTCCCTGTCCGCCGGTAGTCACTCCGCCGCAGCAATTCGGTCAGCCGCCCTCGGATGCGATTATCCTATTCGATGGCAAAGATACCTCACAATGGGAAATAGATAGACAGGAAGGCGGCGACATTAAGTGGAAAATCGAGAACGGATACATGGAGATTGCCAAGAAAGCAGGAGGAATCCGCACGAAAAAGTCCTTCGGCAATTGCCAGTTGCACATCGAATGGTGGGTGCCCGCGGATGTCGATCCGAAGGTAACCGACCAGAGCCGCAGTAACAGCGGCGTGTTCCTTATGGGCAGGTACGAGATACAGGTGCTCGACTCCTACACAGCGGACAACTATAAGGATAACAGGACCTATGCCGATGGTCAGGCTTCCGGCATCTATGGTCAGTATCCGCCGTTGGTCAACGCCTGCCGTAAGGGCGGCGAGTGGCAGAGCTACGACATCGGTTTTCTGCGTCCACTATTTGATGACAAAGGTAGCTGTATACGCAAAGCACGCGTCACCGTCATTCACAACGGCGTGGTCGTGCATAACAACGTTGAGCTCCAGGGTGCCACCGCGCATAAGGCGATAGCAAAGTACAGTCCTCACGGCGAAGCACCAATCAGTCTGCAAGACCACGGCAACCCGGTTCGCTTCCGCAATATCTGGATACGGGAGCTGCCCGAACAACCGTATTCAGTTACTGAGTGATGATCTGCCGTGCGAATAGCCAATCGCAAACTTGTGGTGAGCCAAGTCGAACCATCGCAGGTAGCGGATGCCGGGGTCGGGCGCTTGCTTGTTTGCCTGGCCTGTCTTTGGTGTTTGGTGTCCGCATCTGCTCTGGGGCAAGATGGTTGGCCTATGCTGGCACACGACCCTGCCCGGAGTGGAGCGACCACCGCCGAAATCCGCCCGCCATTTGAGCGCAAATGGTATCGTCTGTTTGCCGATGAGGGCTTGATGGCGGGCGTGCAGCCAATCGTCGCAGACGGCAAAGTTTTCGTGGGCACGATGGCCGGTACGCTGTATGCAATCGACAGCGAGACGGGCAAAGACGTCTGGACATTCAAGACTGCGGGGGCAATCCTTCATACCTGTGCCGCACTCGAGGGCAAAGTCTTCTTCGGAAATGCGGAGGGCAAAGTCTACGCGCTGAATCTCACCGACGGTACACCTGCCTGGTCGGTTCAGATTGGCCCGGCAGTATGGAACGCCCCTCTTGTTTATCAAGGCGTTGTCATCATTGGAGGCCGTGACGGCGGACTTTATGCCATCGAGGCTGACAGCGGCAGAATCAAATGGAAAACGCTTACTGGCGGACCGCTGCTGTGCAGTCCAGCTCTCGACGCAAGAGCGGGCAGAGTCTACGCGGCAAGCGAGGATATGCACGTTTACGCATTTGATCTTGCCGGCGGGAGAATCCTCTGGCGCAGCGGCAAATTGCCCGGCGTTAGTTTTCGCGGGTATCATCCGGTGGTTGCGCCCGATGGTTCGGTGATGATTACCGTCACGCCAGCCCTTTCTCTGGACTCGTTTGAGCCTATCCTGCTCG
>JAFNGF010000163.1 GCA_017885385.1 Planctomycetota bacterium | reverse complement strand
AGGAATCTTGAGATTATAGGCGAGGCCGCAAATCGGCTGCCGGATGAATTTAAGGAAAGACATTCGAGCGTGGAATGGCACAAAGTCGTCGGGCTGCGCCATCGAATCATTCATGAATACTTCGGCATCGACCTTCAGATTATCTGGCAAATCGTGCATGTGGATTTGCCCACATTGCGTCATACTTTGTCCCTGATATAAACGAGACGTCTGGTAATCAACGCATTAAAATTTCATTTAATGATTGCACCGACGAGATGTTGATGATGTTTGCTTTTCGGTGGATGCGTTTCAGTAGGCCGGTGAGAACTCTGCCTGGGCCAATCTCGTAGAATCTCTCCACTCCGTCCGCCAACAGCCGCTCCATACATTTCTGCCAGAGAATTGGGCAGGTCAACTGCTTTGTCAGCCCTTCGGCGATTTCTTCGGCGCTGCCGTAATACTCGGCATTTATGTTGGCAATAATCTTGACATCAGATGGTTCTGAAATTTCACAATTCGACAAGGCCTGTTTAAGCGTCTTTGCTGCGCTGGCCATCATTTCGGTATGGAAGGCGCCGGCTACCTCCAGTCGGACGGCCTTCATAGCTCCATATTTTGCAGCCAGCTCTTCTGCCCTTTGGCAGGCTGATTGGCTGCCGCTTATCACAATCTGACCCGGACAGTTGAAGTTGACCGGTTCGACAAACTCACGGCGGGCAGGCAGCAGAACCTCACCTTCGCTGGCCTCGACACAGAGTCGACGCACCGTTTCTTCATCAAGCCCTATAATGCTGACCATAGCCCCTTTGGTCGCGTCGGCGGCAGCCTGCATCGCCTGGCCGCGCTTCTGCACCAGGAGCAATCCATCCTCAAAGCTAATTACTCCTGCGGCGTAAAGAGCCGTGTATTCGCCCAGACTAAGACCTGCTGTGACATCTGCGCGTATGGTACTGCCGGCAGGATTATTTCTGAAAGCCTGCAATATGGCAGCAGAGGTCACAAAGATCGCGGGCTGAGAAATTGTGGTCGTATTCAGCTGCTCGGCGGGACCTTCGAAGCAGATTCTGCTTAATTCATATCCGAGAATATTGTTTGCCTGCTCAAAAAGGCGTGCTGCCGGCGGGAATGCCCGCGCGATTTCCGCCCCCATTCCCACTGTCTGGGCGCCCTGTCCGGGAAATAGAAAAGCAGTCTTCATCGCTCAATACTGAATTACGTTTGCGCCCCAGGTCAATCCTGCTCCAAAAGCAACGAAAACGATGATGTCCCCTCGCTTGATTTTGCCCTTCTTGACGCACTCATCGAAGGCGATTGGCACCGAGGCGGATGACGTATTGCCGTACCGGTCAATATTTATGTAGACCTTCTCGGTGGGCAGTTTCAGCCGTTTTGCCGCCGACTCAATAATCCTGGCGTTCATTTGGTGTGAGATCAGCATCTTTATATCGTCGGTCGTCAAATTGCAGTAGTCCAGGCTGCTGGTCACGGTCTCGACCATCCGCCGGACGGCTTGTTGGTAGACTTCTCTGCCTCTAATCTCCATGTAGATTTTCTTGGGGTCGTCGAGCTCTTTACACGCTGGGTGCCGAGAACCATACGCCTGGCAATTAAGGCTCTGCCACGAATCGCCGTCCGCGGACATAGTGCTGTAGATAATGCCCCTGCGTCCATCACCGCAGCTCTCCAGCACGACAGCTCCTGCTCCGTCGCCAAAGAGTATACAACTGGTTCTGTCACTCCAGTCGGTAATCTTGGTCAGAGTCTCCGCCCCAACTACCAGGGCGTTTTTGTAGCGTCCACTTTCTAAAAACTGTTGCGCGATTCCTATGCCGTAGATAAACCCGCTACAGGCAGCCGTTACATCAAAGACGCAGGCTTTCTTGGCCTGCAGGGCGCTCTGTACAAAACAGGCCGTCGAAGGAAAAACCATCTCCGGAGTAATAGTAGCTACTATGATAAGGTCGAGGTCGCCGCCCGTAATATTTGCGTCAGTCAGCGCCCTTTTGGCTGCCTCGGTGGCTAAAAATGCCGTGCTTTCGTTGTCGGTGGTAATATGTCGAACTTTGATGCCGGTCCGGCCTGTGATCCACTCATCTGAAGTATCCACCATCTTTGCCAGGTCGTCATTGGTTAATACCTTTGCGGGCACGAACGAACCGCAACCTTTAATGACTGCACGATAAGGAGCGGTCCAATCATCAGGTGACTTGTGCATCAGCCGTCCTTACGCAAGTCTCCGACAGACGTTCCATTATCTTGTCGTTTACTCCTTCGGTGTAGAATTTTTTGGAGGCCAGAATGGCGTTTCTTATCGTTCTACTCCGGCTGGCGCCGTGGCAGATTATCGCCGTGCCGTTGACGCCCAGGAGCAGCGCACCGCCATATTCGTTGTAGTCGTATTTTCTGTAGATCCTTTCCATGACCGGCTCAAACTCCATCGCCAGCCCGAGTTTTTCGTGAACGAGCTCGTCTTTTATGGCCTTAAATAGGCCGTCAACAAGCCCTTCGGTTAGTTTCAGAACAACGTTACCGACGAAACCTTCACAAATGGCGACGTCACATACTCCCTTGAAGATGTCCCTGCCCTCGATATTGCCAACAAAATTAATGTTAGGCTCGGCCCTCAACAGCTGCCGCGCCTTTTTGACCACTTCGTTGCCCTTGGCATCTTCCTGGCCGATGCTCATCAGCCCGACCCTCGGATTCTGGATTCCCAATAGATGCCTCGAATATATGCTGGCCATAAGTCCATACTGATGAAGATTTATAGGCTTGCAGGCGATATTGGCGCCGACGTCGCATATCGTCACCGGCCCCTCGAAAGTGGGAAAGACCACTGCTATGCCCGGCCGATTAACTCCGGGCAGATTTCTCATCCGCATTTGGAAGGCGGCGACACAGGCCCCTGTATTGCCTGCCGAAATTACCGCGTCAGCCTGGTCTCTTTTAGCTAACTTGGAGATGACCCCAATTGAGCTTCTGGGCTTTCTTCGCAGACTTTCAATGGGGGTCTCATCCATACCTATAACATCGGGGGCGTGAACGACGCTTATTCTGTCGTCGCGGCCCTCGAGCGAGGAAAGTCGCGCTTCGATTATATCTTGCGGGCCGACCAGTATCACCTGGTCGCTTTTGTCCAGCAGCCCAACTGCTTCCACAGCACCCGCGATGATTTCATCGGGTGCATAGTCGCCTCCCATTGCGTCAATTGCGATCCGCATTGTTAGCTGCTTTCCTCCTTGCCTACCTTCAATGTGATTGTTGAGTTGACATAACCACATTTAGCACAGGCGGCGTGCGGCAGCTTGGCCTGGCCGCACTTGGGGCATATTGAGTAGTTTACCGGCCTCAGTCGATGATGGCTGCGCCGCGTCCGCGTTCTACTCTTACTGGTTTTCTTACCTGGTAACATCTACGATCGCTCCACTCAAGCTCGAAACTCTGCTCAAATTTAATTATCGACTTCCTGATACTAAAAACACAAGTTGTCATTCTGATCGCAGCGAAGAATCTCTTATTTCTGCCAGCCAGAACCTTCGCTTCGCTCAAGGTGACAGTCTTGAGATAGTTTCTAAAGCGATTTAAGTTAGTTAGGCAGGCCTGGTTTGTCAAGTCAAATTTAACTTTAGTGCAGCCTCGCCGGATAACGCTAAAATTGGCGTTGAAATCTTGGCAAAAATATTGTACAAAGCTAACAGGTTTTTTACCGGTTTTTGGCTTTGTCGGTCGAACCGGTCTTGGTAGAATAGCTACTTATGGCACAATTTATAAAGCTGGACTGATTTACTATGACACGCTACCGCCGCGGTAAAAAATCGCTATACGAAGTGATGAGCAAGACTCGGCTTAAGCCGAGCTACGACAAGACATTAGAACAGTTGCACCCGGCACAGCCTGACAAGGTCGAGACGACATCGCAAAAGCCCGGCACGGCACTGCCCACAGGTGCAGCAAAATGGTGGACAAGGCCCAAGCATCTGCAAATTAATGCCGGCAGAATCGAGATATCTATCCCGTATCAGCTTGCGATTGCGATACTTCTGGGCCTGATAGTGCTGATTTTGTTGGCATTTCGGCTTGGCCAATTCAGTCAAAAAGCAGCCGATTCAACCGCGAGAATAGAAAGAAGCGAGCAGGCTGATCCGGCGGGGCGTGACACTACAACTACAACAGAGAACCGGCTGTCTCCCAAAGAGCCGTTGGTGCCTGATAAAAGCGATGTGCCGACCGCCCCAGGCGCTGACAATCGAATTGTGATACAGACTTTTCAGGTTAGAAGCCACCTGGAGCCGGTCGGGCAGTACTTCACTCAGTTCGGCATAGAGACTGAAATAAGAAAAATCGGCGAATGGTACTATCTGCTTACGAAAAACAAATACCAGAATCCTCAGAGTCCGGGCACAGACGGCTATCTAATGAAACAGAAAATAATCCAGCTGGGCGCCAATTATAAGGCGCCGCCGGGTTATGAAACTTTTGCGCCAAATCTTTTTAAAGACGCATACGGCATGAAGGTTGACGGTTAGTTCGCAGGAGAAATGCTGAATGTCTATTGATCGTTCGTTGAAAGTTAAAGGTGCCCTGAGCCGGCATCGAAATGTCTTGAGCAGGGCCGAACGCATCGGGCAGCTAAAAGACGAGGAGCGATGGGCCGACGGTAACTCTGCGTTCGCGCTGCCGAAGGTTGCTCATCGCAAGAGTCACGCTGGGCGAAAGGCCAAAGAGGCTCCAGCCAAAGAAGCTGCCCCTGAGACCGCTGCTGCTATCGAGGCGCCGGCAGCCGGACCGGCAAAAAGCCGAAAAGGAGCCTCACCGGCATCAACTAAATAAAGCCCGCCCAATAGGCAGGGATGCAAATCCAGGTGATGAATCCACCAGGCGCGTTTGCAATAGCTTTTACAGTAATCTCGCTGATAAGCTCCCCGGCCCCGAGCCAGAGCGGCACAAGGGAAGTCTGGCCAACGCCCGCCTGGCGTTATGCTCAGCCCGGACAGGTTGGAATGGATGCTGCTATCCTGGCCGGGGCGCGCGACTATGCGCTGACCGGCGACGGCTCAGGCTGCATTATCCGGCGCGGCAAACTCGTTATGCAGTGGGGCGACCAGGCCCAGCGATACGACTTAAAATCGAGCACCAAGGCTATCGGTGTCACGGCTCTGGGTCTGGCACTTGGCGATGGAAAAATCAACGGCCTGCATGACCCGGCACATAAATATCACCCCAGTCTTGGCGTTCCACCAGAGTCCAATAGCCAAACTGGCTGGCTGGATAAGATTACGCTCTTTCACCTGGCGACGCAAACCGCCGGCTTCGATAAGCCCGGCGGATATACGCAGCTTCTGTTTGAGCCTGGCGCCAAATGGTCCTATAGCGACGCCGGACCTAACTGGCTTGCTGAATGTGTCACGCTGGCATACAACCGAGACCTCAACGAGCTGATGTTCGAGCGGGTTTTCGGGCCTATCGGCATTAAGCCTTCGGACCTCACCTGGCGAAACAACGCCTATCGTCCGCACGAAATCAATGGCGTCAAACGCCGCGAGTTCGGCTCAAGTATCAGCGCCAACGTCGATGCGATGGCCAGAATCGGCTACCTCTATCTTCGCCGCGGACAATGGCAGGGCGAGCAAATTATTCCTTCCTGGTTCGTCGATGCGGTGCGGATTGTGCCGAAAGAAATCCGGCATTTGCCCGTTGTGAGGGGCGAAACCTACTTTAACGCATCGGACCATTACGGGCTATTGTGGTGGAATAACGCCGATGGCACAATGAGAAATGTCCCGCGCGATGCCTACTGGTCCTGGGGCCTATATGACAGCCTGATTGTGGTAATACCGAGTCTGGATATTGTCGCTGCGCGGGCGGGAAAATCGCTAAATAAGGCCGGCAATAGCCACTATGCCTCTATCGAACCTTTCATCGAGCCGATTGCTCTATCGGTCAGTGAGAAAAGTGGTAGGGGGGTAGTGCCTTATCCGCCCAGCCCCGTCATAAAGGGCGTTGAGTGGGCACCGCCTGAGACTATCATTCGCAAAGCCAAGGGCAGCGACAACTGGCCGATCACCTGGGCGGACGACGATAATCTCTATACTGCCTACGGCGATGGCTGGGGCTTTTCGCCCGGCACAGGCAAAAAATTGAGCCTGGGCATTGCAAAGGTCGTTGGCTCGCCGCCCGATTTCAGAGGTGAAAATATCCCCGCCGCAACCGGCGAGAAAGTAGGGGATGGGGCCAAAGGCCCGAAGGCAAGCGGAATGTTGTGCGTCGATGGCGTTTTGTATATGCTGGTCCGAAATGTCGGCAATTCGCAGATAGCGTGGTCGGATGACCACGGCAAAAGCTGGACGTGGTGCGACTGGAAGTTTACCGAGAGCTTCGGCTGCCCGACTTTTCTGAACTTCGGCAAGGACTACGCCGGCGCACGGGATGATTTTGCATACGTTTACTCGCACGATTCGGATAGCGCCTACGAGCCGGCCGATCGGTTTGTTTTGGCTCGCGTCCCGAAAGACAAGATTCGCCAGCAGGATGCCTATCAGTTTTTCAAGGGGCTGGATGGTTCGGCAAAGCCAATCTGGACGAAAGATATTTGCGATAGGGGGGCGGTATTTATCAATCCAGGCCGATGCTACCGCTCCGGCATTAGCTATAATC
>JAFNGF010000162.1:9573-10173 GCA_017885385.1 Planctomycetota bacterium | reverse complement strand
CCTTCATCACGTCGCCGATGTGCCCGGTCAGCAGGAGATTTCCTTTGCCGGGCATTGAGGCCGACTCAATAAAGAGCAATTCGCCGCCGATCGGCGTGTAGGCAAGCGCAGTGGCGACGCCGGGTATGCCTGTTCGCAGGGCAAGCTCCGATTCAAATTGTGCCGCCCCCAGGATTTTTGCGAGGTCCTTTTTGCCGATGGTTGCCCGGCTTTTTTTGTCCCTTGCAATTTCTGTGGCGACGGCTCTGCAAATAGCGGCTATGTTTCTTTCGAGGTTTCGCACGCCTGCTTCGCGTGTGTAGCTGCGAATTATTGCCAGCAGAGCTTCGTCTTTTATGGTCAGTTGTCTCTTGTTTAAGCCGTGCTCGTTGAGCTGCCGCGGCACAAGATACCTTTTTGCGATGGCCAGCTTCTCAGCTTCGGTGTAGCCGGGCAGCTCGATGACTTCCATTCTGTCACGCAGGGCCGGCGGCACCGGCTCAGTATAGTTCGCAGTGCCGATAAACATCACTTTGGATAAATCAAAAGGCTGGTCGAGATAATGGTCTGTAAAGGTATTATTTTGTTCCGGGTCAAGGACTTCCAAAAGTGCGCTTGCCG
>JAFNGF010000162.1:0-9542 GCA_017885385.1 Planctomycetota bacterium | reverse complement strand
TTTTGCCCACTCCGGGCGGGCCGACAAAGCAGAGTATCGGGCTTTTGCCGGTCGGGTTCAGCTTGCGGACGGCAAGAAATTCAAGGATGCGTTTTTTTACCTTGGTAAGATTGTAATGGTCGTGGTTGAGGATTCGCTCAGCTTTATTGATATCCAGTTGGTCTTCTGTTTCAATCGACCAGGGCAGTTCACAAACCCAGTCCAGATACGTGCGGATAACGGAATATTCCGGCGAAGCGGCTGGAATCTTGCTCAATCTATCCAGCTCTCGCAGCGATTCCTGTTCAACGTTTTGGGGCATTTTTGCCTTTGCGATGTTGTCGGCGATCTGTTTGAGCTCTTCTGTTCGCAGGTCTTTTTGCCCAAGCTCGGACTGAATGGCTTTTAGCTGTTCCTGGAGGAAATACTCGCGCTGATTTTTGTCTATCGATTCTCTGACCCGGCCCTGGATTTTATGACTCAGCTCGAGAACCTCCAGCTGGCTTGCCAGCACGAGCGATATTCTTTCCAGACGTTTGCCGGGGTCGAGCTCCTCCAGCAATTCTTGTTTCTTGGTAAATTCGAGATTGAGGTTGGCCGCCAGGAAATCAGCCAGCGCGGAAGGGTCTTCGATGTTCTCGAGCAGGACCGATGCCTCTTCCGGCACGTTGGGACTTAAGGCTATAACCCGGTTGGCCGTCTGGCGGACGCTGACAATAAGTGCCTGGAGCCTTTTTGTCATAGTTGCCGTGATGTTCAGAGTCTGTATTCTTGCCTTTAGATATGGTTCTGCGGCCACGGGCTCTATTATTTTGAAGCGGGCTATTCCGTGCACAAACACGTTGATTGAGCCCTGCGGCATCTTGATTACTTTCAGCACCGTGGCGGTAGTTCCGACCGAGTACAGGTCGTCAAAACCCGGCTGCTCGGTTTGAGGATTACGTTGTGTCAGCAGGCCTATCATCGACTCGTTGGGCTGAATGTCGGCGAGCAAGGCTTTGCTTGTCTCTCGACCGATGGCCAGCGGCGTGACCGTGCCCGGATAGGCAACGGCATTTCGAATCGGTAGGATGCCGATTATTTCCGGAGGTTTGACTTCCTGATTGTTGTTGCGTAAATCTGTTTTTTCGCCCCCGCTTGTGCGGGGCTCGCCGGTCGTTGGGTTTTCAGCTATCATTTCTATGGACCTGCCGGAGTGCACAAACACCAGGTTTTTAGAGCTATCCGTCATTTATATCTTACTCGACTGCTTCTTATTCAAACTTAAATGATATATAATTGGTCTTAGGAACTAAAGTCAAAAACCTTTTTTGCAGAACAACCACAGCGAAGTAATGTGGCCGGTATTGGCAGCAAGAAGATCAAATCCGCCGGCGGTTTTAGAGGTTTTGGCCCGCCGCCCCGACTCGCGTCGCCTGCACCGGCGTAACCGCAGGTGCGAGCGGGACACGCGGGGGCCGGCCGGCAAAAAAGGCGTGTAATTTCTGCTGAGCCTGGGAAAAAGCTGTCAGCATTAGGTTTGTCATTCGTCATTGTTACGGAAAGCCAAATTGGAGCTCTAATTGCAAGGCGATTCGGAAAAAGATTTGGCGGCACGATGCCGGGCAGGAGACAAATCGGCATACGCGGACCTGGTAAGGGCCTATTCGGCCCGCGTGTTTGCGATTTGCATGGCTATGCTCGGCAATAGGCATGACGCTGAGGATGTCGCCCAGCAGACGCTGCTGAAAAGTCTTACAGGCATAAACGGCCTGCGCCACGACGAGCAATTTGGGGCGTGGATCAGCCGAATCGCAAGGAATTTGTGCATTGACTTTATCCGAAAACGTAGGCGTAAGCCGAGCCTGGCCGCTCGGCAAGCTGACCCAGCTTGGCTGGAGTCGCGTGATTACCGTGAGCTTCAGGCAGCCCTGGCAAAACTTCCGGAGGAGTCGAAGCTCACTTTGATGCTCTACTATTTTGATGCGCGAAGCACCAAAAACATTGCGGCAATGCTCGATATTAGCCAGTGTGCGGTCCAGACGCGGCTTTGTCGCGCCAGAAGGCAGCTACGCAAACTATTAGACGCCCAGTGAGGTGCATAATGCAGGACAACTGCAAGAATATTCAGGGGCAAATTGAAGAGCTTGTGGCGGGCAGCTTGCCGGCTGAACGGGCAGCCGAATTGCAGGCTCATATAATTGCCTGTGCCGCTTGCCGGGCATACCTTGAAGCGTTGCAGGCCGACGATAAGTTGCTCGGCAAGTTCGCCGAGGCAATGCAGCCGACTATAGCCCGGCTCGAAAACAGTGTGATCGAAGCAATTGGGGACGCGCGGTCGGGTGAATCAGACGCCAGGGCTTCGGTATCGACAACAATCCTGAAAAGCCGAGCAGCAAAATTCGCCGCGGCAGCGGTCGTCATCGTAGCACTGGCGTTGATGATGCATCGCGGCAACAGCCGCCTTGATGTGACTGCTCCAGCGTTCGCCGAGATGGTAGAAGCTATGGGAAAAGTGGCTTGGGTGCATACAGTCGAAACCAAACACATCAGGGATAAAGGCCGCGACGAGGAGTGGGTTTTCTATGATTACTCTTACAAGGCAAAATTGGTCTTTGGGAAATCTGACAAGGGAGATTTTTCTTGCCAAGATTACATCAGTTGTACGGAGACTTTTTACGACCGAGAAGCCGATACGATCGTGAGCGGTTATAGACCCGAGTATCACGATCCCTGGTGGCATCCCACGCCGCAATCTCTTGTCGAGCAATGGAAAAAAGACTTCGAGAAAGGCAGAACGGTTGTTACCCATCAAATAGGCGAGCAAGACGGTGCCGTCGCAGACATCTACTCTTCGACCGACTATGGGACAACAAAGCAAGGCAGTCGGTACATGGCTTCTGAGTTTATCCTGATTGTGGATAGGAACAAGCACCTTCCGCTGGCGACTTCATTTAAGTTTTGGATGCCCGGCGGGACGCTGGACACCGACACGGACACGAAATATAGTTACCCCGAAAAAGGCCCGAGCGATATTTATGAGCTGGGCTGCGCCAAGACAGCGAAAGTCTTGGACAATTCGCCCACGCCGGAGCTATTGCAGGCGGTCGCAGGATATAGAGCCGGGCGAGAAAGTAGTCCGCTGCGCTACATTGCAATATTGGTGACCGGCAGCTACAACGAGTCCGCCGAATCATATCTAATTAATAGTGTGGAGGTACACTACTGCGATGATTATCTGCAGAGATGCGACCTTTGCTTTTTCGAGCCGCTGACCCAGCAGCAATTCATCGAAAAAGCCGGTAATTCCTTTGACTCCATCATGAAATGGTGGACAAGCCAAGCTAAAGTGGATCTCCGCATAAGCCATGAAAAGGTCTACTTATACGGCCAAGAGTACTGTTGCTGGCTGCATCGCGCCGGCGGCAGCAAAGATTGGGTGACCCTGTATAGGGGCTATTCGCCGGGTAAAGGCCGGATCGGGCCACGCACTCTGGGCAGGTACGTGGTTTACCGCAACATTCTGTCCGAGTTCGGATGGACTGATTGGCTTCTGAAAACTACGGGCAGTTGGAAGGTATCCTTAGCGGAGAACGACTACTCCACGAGCAATAATCTTCTCTGTATTGTGGTGTCGGATAAGTCAAGTTTCACCGGCGATGGCGGAGCTTCTGGTGGAAGTCTTTTCTATCTTAATCCGCAGCGCAACTATATCTGTCAGAAGTACGAATTATATCCGCGGTCTAACCGTTGCTACTTCAGAGAAGTGCTCGAATATGGTCAGACGGATATGGGTCAGTGGTATCCCAGGAAAATTCTCACCCGAGAGAACCGCCGGGATGTGACCCCGCCGGAACGTCAGGAGATGATAACTGTCTATCTGGATGCTGATCCGGAGTTTCCGCAAGGCATTTTTGATCCGGACAAGCTGCCGAAGTGAGTTGAGTGATCGGACAGTAGAAATATTCTAAAGGCCGGGCTTTTGGCTCGGCCTTTTATGTGTGGCAACACTGAATGTCTTCTGATGTGCTCGTATGGCGTATTGCGTATTGCGTATGATGCAGGACGCATCACGCACGACGCACGGCTTTCCTGTTCTGCTTGGCCGGCTCAGTTGTATTCCGGTGCTAATCCCTCACCTGTGTAATCCCATCGCTGACAGTTGCCCCAATCTTGCTTGAGCGAGCCAGCTTAGCTAATTAGCAGGCGCAGCTTCAGGGCCGGGCTCGTTAGGATCGTCGCTAAGGCCGCTAAAGAAAGCCCTGGCGAGTGCACCGGCAAACTCTGGCTCGTTTGGGTCATCGCTCAGGCAGGTGCTGCCCGCCCAAACGACGGCGCCCTGCATTTCGGGCTCATTGGGGTCATCGTCCAGGTAATTGGCCTGCTCATTAGCAAGCTGGCCTGTGCCGCTTGCGTTCAGAATGACTGTGGATAGCACTGTAAGAACGAAAACGAGCACCATAATGTTCACTAACTTTTTCATTTTATATTCCTCTTAAAGTTGTTGGAGAAATCGGCAAGCGTTCTTCTAATCTATTCTTTATCATTTACTTCGGTTATCCTTCGCAGTACGTGTTTTGCAAAGGCTTGATGATAATAGGACTGGTGATGCCGCTGGGCAGCATCTTCTCTACTTCAGGGGTAATACTGATCACGCCGATGTCACCTAACTCGGTTGTCTCAGAGCCGCCGTCATCGAGGGTGGCTCCAATATTGGTCACATATCCGCTACTGTAGGGGGTTGTATCAGCCATGGATACAATCGTCCCGTAGATTTGTGCGTTGCCGCGCACGTCAACAATCCCACCTACTATTGCTCCGGTGAGCACGTTGTTGTCGCTTTTCTGTGGGTTGGTGTTGCCAAGGTTCACGTTGAAATGCGGCGCCAGGATCGTGGCTTCCTGAATGCCGGACTGATTGTTGAAGGTGGCCTCGCCCGTGAAATACAGACAGTTGTTCTTCCAGTTAAACGGCTGCGGCACGTTAGAGATGATTGTGCCGTTGAAGGTGCAGTCCTCGAATCGCACGTTGTTGCAGTACGATTTGGATGTGCTGGTTTTCGAGCAATTGATATACAGCACGCCTTCAAAAGTACAGTTTCTGAACAGTGCATGCCTGTTCATCGACAGTAATGCATTCGTGAGGGTCTGATTCTCATACACATTTCGGGTAAAGGACGTGCTGGAACCATCTCTGGGCAGGGAATAATTGCTGGCGGCGTGAGGAAAATACTCCACCACCTTCACTGTGCTTGTCGGCACACTTGTAAGACCGGCATTATAGCAGTCGGTGTTGTAATCGCTTATCTTCATGCCGGGCATGTCTTGATAGGGCTGTCCATAGTTGATGCCTTCATGGTAAGCGTGAATTTCGTCGGCGGGGCTGTAAATTCGGTTTCCGTTCTCATCGAACATTGGGTTGCCGTCTTCGTCGAGGGTTTCCAACTGATAATTTTCGGCTTGAATTTGTTCCAGAGTCAAAACCGTATTAATGGTGCCGAGGACGGTCGAGTCGCTGCCCATATTGTAGGGCGGTATATCAGCACGGTTCCAGGAGCTGAAGACGTCTCCGTGAATGGTTGTATCGCCCGTCAGCCACATGCGTCCTCTGCTGGCGATAGCGTAATTCAAAACGCTCCTATCCTTTGTAATCTTCATCTCCATCCTTATCTTTCGAGTCACTTCGCCATCGGTTCCTGTCGACTGGAGCTTGATTGTGCGAGGGTCGCTGTCATAGCGATAAAACCTTACGGTAAAATTCACATTAGCGCTGCCGAAATTGAGGGGTGAAGTAACGATCTGGTCGCCGCTGCCCGCGGCATCGGTGAAGCGAGTCGCAGGTCCAACTATCTGCCCGTCAAGACCGCTGGTCTGAACATACTGGCAAAGGTCCAGCCAGACTTTAAGGGCCTGGGCGTCAGTGACATAGTTATATCCGGTCTTACCCAAACTAATCGTGCCAGCGATGTATTTTCCGCAGTCCAGGCCGGATTGCGCGGCTAATAAAGCTGCATTGATCTTGTGTTGATTTGAGGCAAGTTGGACGTTCGCACCGGACATGGCTGCCATGCTGACGGCTAAGGCTGAGAATACGGCAATGAATATCATTGATAGCAGAAGCGCAACACCTGCGCGCATTCGGCAAATCAGCTTTTTTATGGATGTCATTTTATAACCGCCCGAAAAAACCCCCGCTTTGACAGTGTTTCAGCGACTTCTATATGCCAACTAAAGTATAGAAAATGTTTCATCTAAGGCAAAACGGCGCGAATTAGTGATGGTAGAAGTGTGCCGATGGTTTTGATGTCCTATAAGAATAGGCGGGCACTGCCAAAGTCGTCATAGAGCAATGTCTTGCTCTGCGAAGTATGAGCTGCGGGCAAAAGGCGATGAAAGACAAAAGGAAAACCCTAATTCAGTCGCCTTTTGCCTCCAGAAATCGAATCTTGCAGGCGTTATGTATTCAACCACTTCGAGCGAATTCTTTGAGGGTTTAAGATATTGCCCGATGGTGACTCTGTCGCAGCCTGCGCTGCGCAGGTCTTTTAAGACTTGCTGAACCTCGGCGTCCGTTTCGCCCAGTCCGAGCATAATCGACGATTTGGTAACGACGTCGCCGTAATATTCCTTTGCCGTTTTGAGCAGCCTCAGCGACCGTTGATAATCTCCGCCGGCTCTGGCAGCCGGGTACAAAGACGGAACCGTCTCGACATTATGGGCGAATACAAAAGGCAAAGCATCCTGGAGAATCTTCAGTGCCTTTTCCTGGCAGCCGCGAAAGTCGGGCGTTAGTATCTCAAATTTCATATCCGGGCAATGCTTTCTTACCTCGTTGATAGAGGCGAGAAAATGTGCGGCGCCGCCATCCGGCAGATCATCGCGGTTGACGCTGGTAATGACCAAATATTTCAAGTTCAGTTGCTTTGCCATTTCGGCAATACGTGCTGGCTCGGCGGGGTCTGGCGGAGCTGGCTTGCCGGTCGCCACCGAACAGAATTTGCAGTTTCGTGTGCAAACGTTGCCCAAGATTAAAACCGTCGCTGTGCCTCTCGACCAGCACTCGCCTCGATTGGGACAATTTGCATTATTACATATTGTATCGAGGCCCAGCGAGCTTAGCACTTTTTCGGTATGCCGGAAAACGTCGCCGGCAGGGAGGGGCCGCCGCAGCCAATCCGGCAACTTCCGGGTGGAGGACGGAGGACGGAGAACGGAGGACGGACTGCTGTCTTCTGTCCCTTCGGCTTCGCTCAGGGCAGGCTTCTGTCGTCTGTCTTCTGAATCCTGGGCCATGTTCGAGAAGTGTTTCATAAGTAGCCTGCCCAGGTCTTCTTTGAGCTTCCTCATCGAATGTTGTTTGCCGGTTTCTTTGAGCACCGACGTCATTTCTACGCCGTCCAGGCCGCACGGCACGAGTAGATCGAAAATACTCAGGTCGTTTTGAATGTTTATTGCCATACCGTGGTACGTGACGCCTTTTGATACTCGCACGCCGATAGAAGCAATCTTCTGGAATTTCGAATTTGGAATTTCGAATTGCGAATTTTCGCGCAACACCCACAAGCCTGGAAAAGCCTCCCGTCTTTGCGCGTGCACGCCCAACTCGCGCAACAGCTCTATGCCTATGGCTTCGAGCTCTCTTATATATTCGCTGATTCCAAGCCCGAGCTCCTGCAGATGCAGGATTGGGTAGAAGACCAATTGGCCTGGATTGTGTGCTGTTGCTCCGCCGCCTCTACGAGTGTCAACCACATCGATGCCGTGTTTTGCCAGTTCATCGCGGTCGAGCAGCAGTCTGTTGGCATTTTGCCGGGCGCCGAGCGTAACCACAGGTGGATGTTCGACAATTACAACCGTGTTTGGTATTTCGCCCAGACGTCTTTTTTCGTGCAGCTCATGCTGCTGCTGCAGAACCTTACGATAATCGGCAAGGCAGCAATCGACAATCCGCAGACTTCGTATTTTGTATTTCGTATTTCGTACTGCGTTCACGAAGTTATTTTAATACAGGAGTATACATTCTGCACGTATTTGTTCAGATGAGCGGTTGCACCGTGAGGATATGGGCGAACTGACCGTAATCAACAAAGCAACCGACCAAGATGCCGAATTGCCGCCTATCAAAGGCAACAAGGCTTGAGTGCAGATAGCTGGAATATGGGTTTGGTCTGAGAGCCAAAGAGTAAGGGCTGCAAGATTTGACCTTGCAGCCCTTCAAGTTACACATAACTGCCGTCTCTGAACCACAATCTACGATATACGACATACGACCTACGAACCACGCCTGTCCCGAGCCTCGTCGAGGGAAGTCACAAACTACAGCGTCCTTCGCCTGCGTAACCACTTAACAAAACCCTCCACGCACGGCTAACTTGCACAGAGTGAAATCTCTTACGCCGTCGCAGAGTTAGCTGTCTGCCAGCCTGTCTTTAAAGTTTTTACACCTACTTAAGTAGCCTCTTTCTCCTAAGTCCAACTAAACCCGCCAGCCCAGCCATGAGAAGGGGTAGGGCGGAGGGTGCCGGGACCACTGTGACGGTATACCAATCTCCATATAAGTGCTCTGACGCAAGTACCTTAACTGACGCATACTGCGTGTAAACGGTCCCCACGGGGGCGTCTTTAGGGATTTCCCATGTACCAAATGGGACATCGTAACCTCCAGTAGGTAAAGTTGGGGGAAACCAAGGGGCCCAATAGTAACTGTTTAGCGAGTTATGGGCTTCAGTAAGTTTAACTGTCCAGTCGCTCGTGTTGTTATTAGTCAGCACGCCCTTAATTTCAATGGTTTGGCCCGCTGCGGCTGCGTAATTAGGGACATCTAAAATCAAATCTTGCCAGTCGGCCTCAATGGTCGCGTTACCGGCCTGGGTCAGTTCAAGCAGGGGAGCGGTATTATTGCTGTTGAACCTCGCCCATATCCAAGGCGCGGGCACAATGCATAACGCCTTGTCCCCAGGGCTAAAATCGCGGAGCTCAATCATTGTCGTAGGTGGAGATATGGTCATGTCATGATAGTAGAATCTTGCCCATACAATTCCGCCTCTGATCGTAAAACTAGCCGAGGAATTTTCAACTCCCAGAAAATTCAGGTCGTTCCAGTAAAATGTGCCGACTTGGGTTGGGCTAGCGTAAGTACTACTCTGACTTAGGGTGATGAAAACTGATACAACCCGTAGGGCTATTACTAACCTTCTCAATCTCATTTTTGCCTCTCATTTCTGTGTGCATTTGCCACTTTGGATTCTATGGTGCTATGTGAGGAGAGAAAATCTGCTGCAACTCGTTGGGCTTATCACCACTCCTCGCTGTCATCCGCTGAGTCTGGCGGCGGTAAGAAACCTAACAAATCACGTCAACTTGAGATGGTTCTGCATACCGTCCATCACCTCCTTTCCGTCCAGAATCTGCCCCCGACATTTAACTTTTCGTGCATACATTTGCCGCTTCGGATTTTATGATGCGCTGTGGGGAGTGGAAGCTTGTTGAAAGTCGTTGGGGCTCGTCACCGCTCCTCGCAGCTACACTGCCCACTAAATTTAACGACTATTTGTTTCTTGCCTTGTGTCCTATGACGATTGAAGA
>JAFNGF010000161.1 GCA_017885385.1 Planctomycetota bacterium | reverse complement strand
CATGCCATATCTTGATCTGCTCACAAGCTCTGACGGTGTGAGCTACGAGCAGCATGTCGCCAGGCTGTTCGGGCAAGGATATCCAACTGAGGTGACGCTGCGGTTTGACACTGATGGAACCTGCTACGCCCTTGTGCGCCGCGACCGCCTGGAGGACCAGCCAAGCAGTGCAGTATTAGGCGTGAGCAGGCCCAATTATTCTCAATGGCAGTGGCATGACCTTGGAGCGGATTTCAACGGTTTTGGCGGCCCTAATCTTATCCGCTTGCCTGGCGGCCATTGGATTGGTGCAGGCCGAATGCACGACGGCGGTACGCATACGGCACTGACCTACGTCGATGTGAAAAACGGCACTATGGCCAAACTGCTCAGGCTTCCCAGCGGCGGCGACACAAGTTATCCTGGACTCCTCTGGCATGAGAATCTGCTTTATGTGAGCTACTACTCAAGCCACCAAGGCAACGCCGGCATCTATTTGGCAAAGGTGCGGATCAAGCCGAGGGCGGCGCCAGATGCGAAAAGGATGGGCATCGGGAAATCAGGAAACCAGAACGCAGGCTTGCCCCGAGCTTTGTCGAGGGGACTGCCTTAATCGACGGTCAAAACTAAAACCCTGCGGAAAAAACCGCCGACGGAAAACAGTGCCGGGGGACCGGCTTAGACCCTTCGCTGCGCTCTGGGCAGGCTTCATCACTGGCAAATTGCAGATAAGGTACACGTGTCACGATAAGGATTACAGGGATGGCGGTTCTGGTAGGGATTGATGAAGCTGGTTTTGGTCCTATTCTGGGGCCATTAGTGGTGTCATCGAGCACCTTTATGCTTCCGCGCAACCTTTCGTCAGCCGACCCTTCGACAGGCTCAGGGCAGGCTCTATGGCAGGTGCTTAGAAAGAGTGTGAGCGACAAACGAAAGCATCTAGGCGGCCGCTTGCTAATCGCCGACAGCAAAAAAGCCCACAACAAATCGCTTGGAATCAAGCATCTGGAAAGGACCGTCCTGGCGTGCCTGCGCCGCCTTGGCCAACAGCCTGCGACATTTACCGAACTTCTGGCCGTACTGTGTCCTGCCTGCATAGATGGGCTTGATGAATACCCCTGGTACAAAGATACAAATAACCAGCCCGCTGTTGGCGGGCCGGCTGACCTGCCGGACACAAAACTTGCCTCGGCTGTACTGGGAGATGACATGGCCTCAAACGGTCTCAAATTGCTCAGCTTGAAAAGCCGTTGTCTCGATGTCGGCTACTATAATAGGATGGTAAGCAGCGTCAAAAACAAGGCCAACGTGCTCTTTACCGCCGTTTGCCAGCTTATACAAGACGCCTTTGAGAATTTCGCAGGGCAGGACCTTCAAGTCATAGTCGATAGGCAGGGAGGCCGCGTCCGCTATCGGCAGAGCTTGCTGCGGATGTTCCCATATATGGAGCTGCGGATTCTAAGTGAAAGCCAGCAAAATAGCAGCTACCAATTGCAGGCCGACGGCAAAAGTATGCGATTGCACTTCGTCGTTGACGCCGACGAAAAATTTCTGCCGGTGTCTCTGGCCTCGATGGTCAGCAAGTATTTGCGCGAGCTTTTTATGTTCAGCATAAATCGTTACTTTGCGGGCTTGTGCCCTGATTTGAAGCCCACCGCAGGTTACTGGACCGACGGCCTGCGTTTTATTAACGAGCTGAAGAAAAACCTGCCGCACCTCGAATACGACACTGACCTATTAATCCGAAGTCGTTGACACCTGCTGCAGCAGCTGCAAGATGAGAGTGATGTGCCGGTTCTCTTGCCCCACAACTTGGTCGACTACACCTTGGCTGGCGGGGTCGCGGGCAAAATCTTTCAAACCCTGGTAGAAAACGATGATTTCGTTTTCCCTTCTGACAGCGTCTCTCAATATCTCTTGCTTAGTTTCGCACCCGGTCAACCGCCTGAGCCCGGCCTGCTTAGAATCGAACCACGTAAGACCCGCCATTACGCCCGGATTCGACAGCACATAATTGTCAGGGTCGAACGTCCCGAATTCACCGGTCTTCTCGGAGAACCGCTTTCTCAGGCGGGCCCAGATTTTGGCATGCCTGGCCTTCCAGCTGGCAAGCTTGTGGTATATGTCACGGCGCTGCGAGTCTTTGAACAGTTCGCCTGCCTTAAGATAGAATCTGGCGCCCCTAAGCTCGACCTTCTCTGCTATCTGCAGAATCTCGAAGACGTTAAACTTCGTCTCCATACTTATGAACTCTCGAAAAGCTGCCTGCCAATGGCTCGGCCATCCCTGATCGGGACTGGCACGACCAGTTCTGTGCCCATCTGAAAAACAGGTCCTGCAACACTGCCGCGACAGTCACCGAGGACCCCTGCTTTCGCAGGGGCAAGCTTACCCCCGCGCAGGCGGGGGTACCAAAGGAAATCTCCCACCAAGAAGCCGCCTTTTCATAGTGTGCACTTTTATAACCCACGAATCAGCTTAAGTATACACATTTTCGCAGCTTAAATCAAACCAAAATAAACCAAATTGAACTCATAATTTGGCCCAAAGCAAAGATTCCACTGGCTCTGCGGGTAATGTCAATCACCTGCGGTTTCCTCCTTCAACTGATTTACAAAGACTTCGTAGCTATCCCGGTCAAATAGACAAAAGACCACTTTTTCCAAGCCGGTTTGGCCCTTGAGATAGTCGATGGTCGTCTTGAGCATTATCCGGGCACATCTTTGAATGGGAAACCCAAATATCCCCGTACTGATTGCCGGGAAAGCGATGCTCTTGAGCCTATTTTGGTCGGCCAATTTGAGCGAGCCGAGGGTGGCATTTTTTAGCTTTTGGCCCTCGTTTCCTTCGCCCATTCGAGGACCGACCGCGTGAATTACGTGCTTGGCTTTCAGATTGCCGCCGGTGGTTATGACAGCGCCGCCTACGAATGTGCCGCCAATCTTGTTACATTCCTTCTGAATTTCTGGGCCGCCTTTTCTTTTGATCGCGCCCGCCACCCCCCCACCAAGGATTAGTCGATCGTTCGCAGCATTGACGATAGCGTCTGTTTCCATTTCCGTAATATCGTTTCCTACCAGCTCCAGAATACGACCGTTGATGCTCACTTTCATGGCATTGACCTCTTATAGCTTCCGCTCGATTACAAACTCGCCGTATGACGCGTTGACTTCAAATCCCACCTTTTGGTAGCAGCAGACAGCAGCTTCGTTGTCCGCTTTCACATTCAAGCCAATGTGGTCGACTTTCTCCATTAGAGACCGGCAGAGCTGTGCGGTAACAACTCGGCCGTAGCCTCTGCGTCTGTAAGCCGGATGCGTGGCTATATTTCCCAGTGCGGCGACGCGGTACATCTCTGAATACACGTGAACGCCCGCAGCGCTGACAAGCCGCCCTCGTATTCTAATCCCAAAATACTGATTCGTCTCCAGCATCCTTGGTTCAAACCAGTTTCCCGGATAACTGTCCTGGTAGAGCCGCCGCAGGTCATCCAGGTTGGAGCTGCCCAGCCGAACGATGTCACAGCACGGAGGATTGTCAAGGCCTGGTGGCCGCCGCAGAGCCATCTTGTAGTGTGCTCCGTGGCAGTCAAGGCTGTGTGTTTCCCGAAAGACCCCTTCAAGACCGGGGCTAAGATGGGCGTAAAACCGCTGGGGAAGCAGCGGCATAATCGATCTGAGGAGTCCTGCCATAACGCCGGGCCGGTCGGACAAGGCCAATAGGGTAGGCAATTCCTGCCCCGCATACAGTAGTGCTATGGCCTCAAAACTGTTGCCCGCAGGCAGCCCATACCAGGTGGTGTAAGGCCAGAAGAAGTCATCCAGGTCGCCGATGCTGTATATGTGGAGTTCAGCATTTTTACGCAGGAATGATTCTATGCTCGTCTTGTCGTGCAGGCATATCGGCCACATGTGCATGTTTGTGCTGCCCACGAACAGTTAATGACCTAATCGCCGATAGACTGTCTTTTGCACCTGACTAACTCAGTAATAGCACGTCCGGTCAATACCAAACTCCATGCTGTGGCATAAGATAACCTCTTTGCAACTGCAAGGCAAGGCTGACGGAAAAATTAGTCTTGTGAGAAAGCTTACAGAGGGAGCAAAAAATAAAATGTAAGAAAATAAAAATTTTCGTTGACTATATGGTCAAACGACCATATATTATGATAAGGTTTGTTTCTGAGGGTTGATTATGGAGCCGTTGACAGAAAAACAGCGACAGGTACTGAATTTTATCAAAGACCGGCTAAACGAGAACAATCCGCCCAGCCAGAGGGAAATCGCCCGCCGGTTTAGCCTGGCTCAGAATGCTGTTTATCAACTGGTAAGCTATCTAAGGAAAAAAGGCTACCTGGTGGATTCGGGCGCTCATCGAGGGCTCAGGCTATCACAGGAGTATCTCGGCAAGATAAGCCAGGCCGACGGCATTCCCATCGTTGGTCGAGTTGCAGCCGGTGAGCCGATACTTGCAGAGCAGAATATAGAAGGCTATGTGAATATCGAAAAACTGTTCAACAAATCCGAAGGGATATTTCTGCTCAAGGTATCCGGCGACAGCATGATTGACGAAGGAATTATGGACGGCGACTATGTGGCGGTTAAGCTGACTTCGACAATCGAAAATGGCCATATTGGCGTGGTGTTATTAGACGATGAGGCGACTATTAAGAGAGTATATATCCAGAAAAATAGAATCGCCTTAAAACCGGCCAACAGCAAAGCTGGATACAAAACCAGATATGTTAAGCAGTTTGACAAAGACATTCGTATTATCGGCAAAGTTATAGGTTGTATCAGAACCAATATAAGATAGGCGGCAAGATCTCTTCGGGATTTACCCGAATCCGGCAAGGACTGCCGTAACTGATTAAGTATTGTTTACGTTATCATTTGCCAAAGCGGGGATTGTATGCGCGTTGCTGCGCTAGTACTGCGAAGTTTTTACAGCCTTTTAAGAGGCGCGGTATCGGCGCAGCGATTGGTTCAGAAAGCTACAGAATACGGCTACGGCGCTGTCGCACTTGCCGATGTCAATACTATGTGCGGGGCGGTGGATTTTTGCCTGGCAGCCGAGCAGGCGAACATTAAGCCAATTATCGGGGTGGAGATTCTGACCGACAGCAAGAAAGCGGTGCTGCTTGCTGAAGATAGAGCCGGCTATAAGAACATCTGCAGAATAACTACCGCCAGAAACCTGGATGAGAATTTTGACCTTATAGAGCTGCTAAAAAGCAATAGTAAGGGGATAATTTGTATCTGTAATCAACCCAAACTGCTGAAGGAGCTGAAAAGCTTCTTTGCCAAGGATTATTTATTTGCCGGTTGCACAGAGCCGGAAGATGATGATTTTGCTATAGGCAACGGAATCCCGCCTATCGCCTATGCCGGTCTTAATTGTTTAGTAGATGACGATGTCAGTACCGCCAGGCTGCTGGCCAGGATACGGCAGCTTAGCACAGCAGGCCCGGGGCCGCAGGATAACTGTGGCTTTAATAAGCTCATACCGCAGGAGCAGCTTAAGCACAAGCTCCGCAATTGCCTAGATGCAATCGTTAATGCTGAACAGATCGTACAGCGGTGCGATTTCCAGCTGCTGAATGGAAAGTATTACCTGCCCGAGCTTAAGCTCGGCAAAGATAAGAGCTCCGACGGGGAGCTGGCCAAGCTCTGTCACATCGGTCTTGCCAAAAGATACAGCCCTGTAAGCAAAGAAGTAATTAAACGGCTGGAGCACGAGTTAGCCGCTATACGAACAAACAATTTCAGCGATTATTTTTTGGTGGTCCACCAGATAGTAAATTTCGCCAAACGCAATAGCATACCCGTTGATGTGCGTGGTTCTGCTGCTGGTTCGCTTGCCGCGTACGTATTGGGTTTAACGCGGGTTTGTCCCATCGAGAACAACCTCTATTTCGAGCGTTTTATGAATTCGGGCAGGACGGACTGTCCGGATATCGATATCGACTTATGCTGGCGAAGACGCGATGAGGTAATACGGTTCTGCTATGAAAATTGGGGTTTTGCCAATGTCGCTATGGTCTGCAACATCAATAGATACCGCCCTGCCAGCGCGATTCGTGATACGGCCAGGGCGCTCGGTTTCGAGCCGGCTCAGATAAACCAATTAGCCAAACAAGGCGATGGCTCGGCCATCCCTGATCGGGAAAGCAAAACCGGCTCCCCATTGTTCCGACTTGCCGAGAGATTAGTCGGTATTCCCCGGCACTTGGGCGTCCATTGTGGCGGTATTGTTATTACGCCATGCCCGGTAAGGGACATTGCTCCGCTGGAGCGGGCGAATAAGGGCGTAATTATTACTCAGTACGATAAGACTGCTGCTGAGGCGGTCGGTTTGGTCAAGATCGATCTTTTGGGCAACCGCGCGCTTTCAACGGTAAATGAGGCGCTCAATATTATTACCAAAGAGCAAAACTTAGATATAGATATGGTAGATCCGGCGGACCAGAAAACTGCTAAGATGTTAAGCGCCGGCGATAGTCTGGGCGTATTTCAAAGCGAGTCGCCCGGCATGAGACAGCTTCTGCGAGCCCTTAAGGTCAAAAGCAAAAAAGACCTGGCCATTGCCCTATCATTGATAAGACCCGGGCCGGCTTCGGGCGGGATGAAAGCTGAATTTATCCAGCGATATGTCAACAAAAAGCCTTTCCAGCACATACACCCGAAAATGAAAGAGCTGCTCAGCGACACCTACGGCGTTATGCTGTATCAGGAAGATGTGATGCGGATAGCTGTTGAAGTGGCCGGCTATAGTGTTGCTGACGCAGACAGATTCCGCTCCGAAGTCTCGAAGAAGGTTTCCGCCTCGCGATTGCAGGAGCAATATATTGATTTTGTATATTCAAGAGCTACAGCAGCGGGTATCGACCGGCAGAGCGCAGAAGCGATTTGGGATGAAATCTTACGCTTTGCCGCTTATTCGTATTGTAAGGCGCACGCCACGGTCTATGCCAACATCGCCTGGCAGACAGCTTACTTGAAGGCCCATTATCCACAGCAGTTTTACTGCTCTTTGTTCAACAACCATCATGGGATGTATCCCTTGCGGGTTTATGTATGGGATGCTAAAAGACACGGTATAAAGGTTTTGCCGCCGCACGTTAATTATAGCGATATCGAATGGCGCCTGCAAGGCCGAGCCATTCGAGCAGGATTGGGCATTATCAAGGCCTTAAGCCATAACAGCGCCAAAGCAATTGTCGGTGAAAGGGCAATTAGACCTTTCAGCAATTTAAATGATTTGGCAAGGCGGGTAAGATTCCGCAAGCCGGAATTGCAGAACCTTATCCACGTCGGCGCATGTGATGGCTTGGCGCCCGGCGACGCCCAGCTGACGTTATTTAGGGACCCCACCAGCAATTTACCCCGATTTATCGGGGTCAATTTTCAATCCCGATCAGGGATGGCCGAGCCATTGCATCGAGCTTCGAGGTTAAAGGCGGAGCTTGACGTCACAGGCATACCGTTTAGCTGGCACCCGGCTTTATTGCTAAGGATCAGGTCTGTGCCGGCAGCAAGGCTTGGCGGCTTCATCGGCAGGAAGGTAACCGTAGCGGGCTTTATAGCTACCGCTCGCCTCGCAATAACCAATGATGGCAGAGTTATGGGGTTTGTAACTTTGGAGGATTCAACCGGCCTGGCTGAGGTAAGCTTTTTCCCCGATCAAATCCAGTTATATCGAAGCATTTGCTCATCTCCTTCGACTGCGCTCAGGACAGGCGGCAGACCTGTTTGGGTTAAGGGCAAGGTTACGGAGCATTTATCGTCGATAACTTTAGAATGTTCTGACTGTGGCAAGGCAACCTTGCCCCGAGCCCTGTCGAGGGAACTGCCCACAAATGAGAGCCGCGCATCGTGAGAAGGCAGATGTCTCGACTACGCTCGACACAGGCCTGCCCCGCGCCACGCCGAGCCCGCCGAAGGCGTCTGATTGTGCCAGAAAGGATTTCCCTTGCGTTGCCGTACCGGCAACGGTTAAACGATTCTGTGTTGACCGGG
>JAFNGF010000160.1 GCA_017885385.1 Planctomycetota bacterium | reverse complement strand
TTCGATCAAGAGCTGCGCCAGATGGAGGATGAGGCAGCGCTGCAGAAGACCATCGAATCGCTCAACCGCGTGTGGGACCTGATCACGGTTTGACCGCTATCGAATTAACCGTGGGTTTGAAATGCCAGATCGAATGTACATTAAGGGTCATAAGTCCACATCAGGGACCTCGCGGACGGATGGGTGTACCTGAAAGTACTCTTGCGGCTCGAAGCCAAATATGCCGGCGATGATGCTGCTCGGGAAGACTTGGCACTTGTTGCGATAGTCGCGTATGTTGCCGTTGAAGAAACGCCGGGCCGCCTGGATGCGGTCCTCCGTATTGACCAGCTCGCGCTGGAGCACAACGAAATGCTGGTCGGCTTTCAGTTGAGGGTAATTTTCCACGACCGCCAGAAGCTGTCGCAAGGCATCCACCAGCTGGTTCTCGTCCGTCGCCTGCTCGTGAGGGGCCCCCTGGCTGGCCAGGCATTGCACCCGCAGGGAAGTCACACGCTCGAAGACATCCTTTTCGTGGGCGGCGTACCCTTTGACCGTAGCAACCAAATTGGGAATCAGATCGTACCGCCGCTTCAACTCTGTGTCGATGTTGCTCCAGGCGTCACGAATGTGGTTCCCAAGAGCCACCAGCGTATTGTAGGTTAGCACAATGTAAATGACGGGCAGCAAAAAGACAGCCACGATCAGAATCAATAGTCCCAACATAATCACCTCGGGGAAAATACATATTCCGGCATCAGCGACCTTAATGTGATGAGCCGATTCAAATTCGCCTCTATGACCTGTGGCGTCAGCCGGGAGCCGAACGAGATGGCCAGCGCATCGGCCTCGATCTCTATAGTCAGATCGGTGTTCGACAAGAGGTACTCAATCATACGGGCATTACACACGTCGTACGCGAACTTTTTATCTGCGGACCGGACGCAGAACTTACGGGAGAATTCGTGCGATTCGAAATCGATGTCATCGTACCCCAATGCCTGGGCAATCTTTGAAAAGAAGCCCTCCGAGCCAATGATCAGCTCCGGAAACGAAGCCGGCAGGTGCAGGATGAAGAAAGAGAAATAGTGGTGGTGAGTCTGGCGGTGCCCTTTGGAGTCCGTGGAATGGGTTTCATAGTGGTAGTCAAACAGGCTTACATCGTTGCCTTGATAGCTGCCGGACAGGATATTGAATGCGTAGCGATTCGACCCGGATCGCAGCTTGTCGAGAAACCGATAACGCTGGGCTATGTCCCAGCTCTTGCTTGGGTCAAAGCGTAGACCGAGCCTGGCCGCAAGGGCGGCCATCGCATCCCGACGTTTCGCAGCGCTAATATAGCCCAGGATCCCCAGTACCACGATTAACGCAATGAAGCCGACAATAATCAGAGGTTGCACTTTGTATGCCTCAATACCGGCCACACTGAACCCGGATATTCTATGGTAAGCACACAAACATCCGGAACGATGATAACGCGCAATTGTACTGGCTTTGCCCAGTGTGCACAATTACAAAGCAGAAACCCGCCACAGGGAGCACGCCGCTCAGGTCCGGTCCGGCAGGCCGTTCACGCCCGGCGGGGCCGGGCGTGCCGTCCCTGACGGAGACCTGCCGCCCCTGACGGAGAGGCCACAGAGAACTCAGAAAATTTACCGCCGAGCCCGCAGAGTTCGCGCAACGGAGGACGGAGAACGGACGACGGATTGCTGTCTTCTCTCCTCTGTCTTCTGTCTTCACATTTTGCTCTGCGGTCTCGGCGTTCTCTGCGGTTAATGCTCCTATTTGTTTCTTTTCTCGGTGGCCTCGGAGTTTACCCTGAGCGTAGTCGAATGGGTCCTCTGTGGCTCTTTATTCGCTTTTCAACAGTGTGAATCCGTGTAAATCCGTGTCTACTCCAATTCTGCCCGAACCAAACAACATCATAGATTGCCGCCCGGACTTTGCAGATCGCAAATTGAAGATTGACAATTGCCGATAGTCAACGGTAGATCGCCCATCAGGCACTGTCATTCAGTTTGATTATGTTCTGGGCGATTTCCGCGACTCTGGTTCGAAGGGCTTTTGGGGCAAGCACCTGCACCTGGTCGCCGTAGCCGAGTATCCACCAGGTTATTTCGCCCAGGCCGTCAACGCGAAACTCTACGGTGGCGGAGCCGTCCGGATTGCGGGCGACTTGTTGCGTGCTGTGCCATTGTACCTCGGTGACATTCTCAGCTACTTTTGGCAGAAACCTGAGCTTAATGTTGTAGATTCGGCCCTCCGGTATCATCGACCAGGCCCTGCCGAGGTAGTCTGCCAAATTGAATTTATCCCCGCCGACAAAGCATTTATCTGTAATTTCCAGCTCCTTAATCCGGCTGAGCTTGAAGGTGCGAACACTTTTATGCAGGTCGGAGAAACCCAGCACATACCACGCCCGGCAGTTGTAAAGCAAATGATAGGGGCACAACTCAAGCTCGATGATTTTGCCATCGAAGAGCGAATAATAACTGACGCTTACCTTGTGTTTGCCGTGAATAGCGCCTTGTAATTGTGCAAAGGTTTTATCAAGTCCGCCTTCCTGGCGGACCAGCGCCTGGGCGGCGGCCTTGGTGGAGATGCTTCGCAAGGCGCTATTGCAGTATTGCCTGATTTTGACGGGCAAATTGTTCTCGATTTTCAAAGCAGCCAGCAGCGCCGACCTTTTGAAGGGCAATTGGATTTGTTTGCTCGCCTCATGGGCCAAAAGAAGCAGACTCAACGCCTCCTGCAAGTTCAAATCCACCGGCGGCAAAAAAAACTCAGGGCCTATCGCATAGCCGCCTGCCTTGGCGTCATAATGATATGGTACGCCTATGGCCTGCAATTCGTTCAGGTCGCGGAAGATAGTCCGCCGGCTCGTTCCGAACATCTTCGACAAGTCACCGACGGCGTAACTTTTCCCGGCTTGCAGTGTGGTCAAGATCTGCATTACCCTGCTTATTCTGCTGGTTTTCATACCTTGGTTCCTCAAATTACGTCGCGAACGCCGCAATAAACCCGCCCCGAGCAGGGTCGAGGGATTGCGGGGCTTAACCCGCCATACGGCCTGCCCCGAGCAAGTCGAAGGCGCTGGCGGGTAAATATTCAGCCGGCAAATCCTGCGACCCGGTTCAGCGCTTGCCCTGAGCGTGTCGAAGGGCCTGCCCTGACCCCCGCTTTCGCGGGGGTGACGTCATTCCTGCGAAAGCAGGAATTGCCGAAGGGGCGGGTTTATTTGGCGGTTTTACACCAGGCTCCTGAAGGTGCCGCCCGTCGTGATTATATGCCGACGTGACGATACAGTCAAAACGTCAACTTGGCATTTGACAAAAAGCCCTTTTGAAAAGATATTGTTGGCTCACAAAACGTTTCTGAGGAAGTTCTTATAGCGCTGCTGGAGCGGCAGACAATGGATCAAGAATACGAACATCAAGATAATCAGACGGCGGCCCCGTGGGGTTTTTGGGCCACCATAGGATTTTCGCTGGTTATCGGTGTCACTTACCTTTTAATCCAGACAATCGTGGTGGTAGTCTTTATCGTGGCTGCGAAACTGCGGGACGCCAACTTCGACTTTGCCAGGCTTGTTGACAGCATAGAATCAAACGGCTTTTGCCTGGCGGCGGCAACTTGCGTATCTAATCCATTTGTAATCGCCTTGACGGCATTATTCGCCAAGATTCGCAAGACGATCACCGTTAAGCAATACTTATGTTTGCATCGGGTCGGGTGGAGAGAGCTCGGCAAATGGTCGCTGGTTGTTGCGCTATTTGTGATATGTCACGACACTCTGATTTTCCTGCTGGGTCGGCCGATTGTGCCAGACTTTATGCTCGCCGCGTACAGGACGGCGTATTCTCTACCTTTACTCTGGCTGGCTTTGATGGTGATGGCGCCCCTGGCCGAGGAGATATTTTTTCGCGGCTTTTTATTCAAAGGCATCGAGAGCTCAAAGCTGGGACCCGCCGGAGCAATAATCATAACCGCGCTGGCCTGGTCGGTTATGCACCTTCAATACGATATTTACGGCATAGCCGGGCTTTTTGCGGGCGGCTTGCTGCTGGGGTTGGCCCGGCTTAGAAGCAATTCAATCTATCCGCCTATCGTCATGCACGCGCTGCAGAACCTAATTGCGACCATCGAGGTTGTAGTTGTCTCAAAGATGTCCGGCAGCGGCTGCTAACGCGGCGGCGAATGCTGATTGCAGTTGACTTCGTCGGGCCGGGCAGTTAAAATCCTGCGGCTTTTTAGAAACCCCGCGTGAAACGCGGGGCTAAATATTTAGCCTGTGGTTTTACCGCGGATTTGCGTTGCTTTTCGGCATTAACTTAACAGGAGGATAAAAACTGTGAGCACGCCGCTTGAAAAATGGGTCCAGCAACAGGCAAAACTTACTAAGCCCAACGATATCTACTGGTGCGACGGCTCAGAGCTGGAGGCGCATCGGCTCATCGAGATAGGAATGAAAAAGGAGAAGATTGAGCAGCACAATGTTTTCCACGAGCTTAGTCATAAAAATTGGCCCAATTCCTATCTGCACAGAAGTCACCCAACAGATGTCGCCCGAACCGAGCAATTGACCTTTGTCTGCCAGGCTGACAAGGAGACATCCGGCCCGAACAACAACTGGATGGACACAAAACAGGCGAAGGAAAAACTTACCAAACTGACCGATGGCTGTATGCGCGGCAGAACTATGTACGTCCTGCCTTATATGATGGGACATCCTGATTCGCCTTATGCCAAGGCTTGTGTACAGCTCACCGACGTCAGCTACGTAGCCGTCAGTATGAGAATAATGACCAGAATGGGCAAAAAAGTTGTCGAACAAATCGGGGCCCGCGACGACTTTGTAAGAGGAATTCATTCCTTGGGCGATTTCGACGTAAACAGGCGTTTCATTATGCACTTTCCTGACGAAAATCTTGTCTGGAGTATAGGCTCCGGCTACGGCGGAAATGCACTCCTCGGCAAAAAATGCTTTTCGCTAAGGATTGCATCGTGGCTGGGATACCAGGAAGGCTGGCTGGCTGAGCACATGGTCATCATAGGCATCGAGGACCCCCAGGGCAAAATAACTTATGTCACAGCGGCATTGCCCTCGGCCTGCGGCAAAACAAATCTGGCAATGCTCCAATCGACGCTGCCCGGCTATAAAGTATGGACGTTGGGCGATGACATTGCCTGGCTAAATATTGGGCCGGACGGCAGGCTTTATGCGATCAACCCGGAGGTTGGGCTTTTTGGGGTGGCGCCGGGGACATCTATGAAGACCAACCCCAATATGGTGCGGACGTTAAAAACCGCCGGCTTCTATCCGACTCTCTTTACCAATACGGCTCTCGATGTTGACGCGAATGAGCCGTGGTGGGAGGGAATGGATGGCCCGGTGCCTAAGAATGTAGTTGACTGGCAGGGCAAATCCTGGAACAGCTCGCTCGACACCAAAGCGGCACATCCTAATTCTCGCTTTACCGTGTCCATATATAATTCGCCCACGCTCTCGAAGGAATTCGACAATCCCAACGGCGTGCCAATCTCAGCAATACTTTTAGGAGGTAGGCGTACGCAGCTGATACCTCTGGTCACAGAGGCTTATGATTGGCAGCACGGCGTATTCCTGGGGGCAAGGACCGGCTCGGAGACCACCGCTGCCGCCGCCCATCAGGTCGGAGTGCTGCGAAGAGAGCCGATGGCGATGACTCCTTTCTGCGGCTACAATATGGGCGACTATTTCGGGCACTGGCTCAACATCAGCAGGAAACTAACCCAGCCGCCCAAGATATTCGCGGTGAACTGGTTCAGGGTAGACGACGATGGCAGGTTCATCTGGCCCGGGTTCGGCGAAAATATCAGGGTGCTGAAATGGATAATAGACAGGGTAAATGGCCGAGTCGGCGCACAGCAGACGCCCATCGGGCTAATTCCGCACATAAAAGATTTAGAACTTGAAGGGCTAAATATCGCTAAAGGAAACTTGGAGAAGCTGTTTGAAATTGACCCGCAGGCCTGGCAGGCGGAATTGCAGGATATAGAGACATTTTTTAGCCAATTTGGCCGGCACATGCCTTCTGAGATTTGGCAGCAGTACAAATCATTAGGCACGAATCTGCGGTGAAACCAGCGGTTAAATATCTCTCGACCCGGCTCGAGACGGGTTTAGCCCCGCAATCCTTCGACTTAGCTCAGGACAGGTTTATTGCGGGGTTTTCTAACCCCGGCGAAAGGATGACGCAAATGAAAAGGAAAACGATTCGCACGGGAATTGTCGGAGCAGGCTTTGCTGCGAGATTTCACTTCGAGTGTATCAACCGGGTCGCCGGCGCTGCCATAGAAATCGAGGGCGTCTACGCGATTGACGCCGAACAGGCGGCATCATACGCGAAAGAGCGGGACATCCGCTGCTACGATAGTCTGGAAAAGCTCGTCGATAAGGTCGATGTGATTCACGTCTGCACGCCGCCGGTCGTTCACGAGCAAATCGCAGTAGCGGCACTTAAAAAGGATAAGTTTGCCATCGTAGAAAAACCGCTCACCGGATATTTCGGCGACGGCTCGGAAGATTTCAATGGCGATACCTTCCCTAAGCAGCAGGCTCTCGATCAGGCCCTGGCGAGCGTCAAACGGATGCTGCAGGCTGAGAAAAAAAGCAAGGGCAAAATTCTTTACGCTGAGAACTGGGTTTACGCCCCTTCGATTCAGAAGGAGCGCCAGATTATCGAAAAGACCGGCGCACAAATCCTCTGGATGCGCGGCGAAGAGGCGCATAGCGGTTCACATGCAGCCACGTACGGATTCTGGAAGTTCTCCGGGGGCGGCTCGATGATCGGTAAGGGCTGCCATCCGCTAACCGGTGCACTTTATCTTAAGCGAGTGGAGGGCATCAGCAGAAACGGCAGCCCGATCCGCCCCAAAGCCGTATCCGCCCGCACGCATGCGCTGACCAGACTGAAGACGTTCCAGGATAAGGGACATATCCGGGCCGACTACCACGACATCGAAGATTTCTCCGTTATGCACGTTGTCTTTGACGATGGCACCATTGCGGATATATTCGCCTCTGATATCATCCTGGGCGGCGTCCACAACTGGCTTGAGGTCGCCGCGAACAACCATCGGACTTTCTGCAACATCAATCCTAATACCGCAATGCAGACCTACAATCCGGTGGACGATTACTTTAAGGATATCTATGTGGTGGAAAAAACCGGCACAAAACAAGGCTGGTCGAACCCGTCGCCCGATGAGGACTGGTTCACCGGGTATCCCCAGGAGATGGAGGCGTTCTACCGGACCATAGCATACGGCGAGCCGGTTGAAAGTAGCAGCAGCCTGGCAGCGGATTGTATCTCGACAATATACAGCGCGTACGTATCGGCGGAAAAGAAAGGGGCCGAGGTGCCTATCAAGGATCAGTGCTAATGGAGTTCTCACCTTCGGTATATGAGCACGCGGCCAGAGTGATTAATAAAAATCCCTGGGAGGTGTCGCGAAGCCCGCAGCTTCTGGCTCAAGGTAACATAGAAGCGTTTCGCCTGTACAAGCATCGCCCTGTAGTGGTCGGCATAGATATTTATAATCTGGAGGCTGAGGCATACGGTGCGCCTGTTGATAGACCCAGCGGCAACGGAATCCCTGCCATTTCCAGGCACAGCTATTCTACGCTGGAGGAATTACTGGAGCTAAAGCCGCTCAACCCGAAAAAAGATGGCCGAATTCCGATGGTTATACAGGCCGCCAAGCGGGTCGCCGGGCAATGTCCTGACGCCGATGTAAGGATACCTTTGGGCGGCCCTTTTTCGATAGCGGCCAATTTAATGGGGTTTGAGGCTCTACTTTGTCAGGTTATGGCCAGGCCGAATATGGTTACCGAAACTCTGCTGCATTTGGTGACCGGCCAGGTGCGGTTTGCCCAGGAAGTTGTCGACAATGGCCTGGATATAGCGTTTTTTGAATCAGCGGCGACGCCGCCTTTGTTGTCGCCTGCCCAGTTCAGGGACGTCGAGCTGCCGGCTCTAAAAGAAATAATGGAAAAGACCGGCGCCGTTGTCGGTCACCCGGTGCCCTGCATCATTGGCGGCAATACCGCCCCAATTCTTGAAGCGATGCTGGAAACGGGAACCGGGTACGTTTGCTGCCCGGCGGAAACCGACCAGCGAGTGTTTATGGAAAAAATCAGATCGCATCCTGATGTGATGGTTAGAATCAATATGGACCCCCGGCCAATGACTGCCGGGAATCTCCAGGCCGTCCGAGAGGAAGTTGACAGAGTCCTGGCACTGGCTGAAAACAGAAAAAAAGTCTGCCTGGGAACGGGATGTCTGCCGTACGAAACAGACCCGGAAATCGTAATCAAAACACGAGAGTATATTTTGTCGAAGACCACGTAAGAGTATTCCAGAGGGGAGACAGAGGTATGGCTGAGAACCGCACTGAAAAAGAACGCCAGCTGATATTGGCTGCCCGGCAGAAAGGTTATGCATCGCTTTTCAGGACTTATCTCAAGCTGTCAGGGCCCGGCTGGCTCCAGAGCGGCATCACCATCGGCGGGGCGTCATTCTCATCGAGTCTATACCTGGGCATATTATCCGGCTTTACTTTTTTATGGCTGCAGCCGCTGTACATGATTCTGGGTATCGTCATGCTTTCGGCAATCGCTTATGTAACTCTTTCCACGGGCGAGCGACCGCTGAGAACCATAAATACACAGGTCAGTCCGGTGCTCGGATGGGGCTGGCTGTTTGCAACTATGGCCGCTAACCTCGTTTGGTCTCTGCCGCAGTTTACTCTGGCAACTCGTGCAATTCAGCAGAATCTTCTGCCCAACCTGGTCGGGCCGCAAGTTTTGCCGGACCCTTGGGGCAGGATACTGGTTGTCTGCTTCCTTCTTGCAATCTGTATCACTGTGACGATGTTCTACGGCGCCGGCGCCCGGGGCGTCAGAATATTCGAGGTAATCATAAAGGCCGCTGTCAGCATGATCGTATTGTGTTTCTTTGCCGTCATCCTGAGGCTGGCTTTCAAGGGCGGCATGAACTGGGGCAAGGTTCTGGCAGGACTTATACCTGACCCGCGGTTCTTTTTCAGACCCGCAGAGGGATTTACCCCCTATCTTGCGGCCGTTGCCGAGAATTGTCGCCAGTTCTGGTCGGGCCTGATCGTCAACCAGCAGAGTGCCGCCATGATAGCCGCATCGGCTGCAACGGTAGGCGTCAATATGACGTTTCTATTTCCATACTCGATGCTGCGGCGGGGCTGGAACAAGGACTTCCGAGGGCTGGGAATCTTCGACCTTTCGACAGGTCTATTCATACCGTTTGTTCTTGCAACCGGCTTTGTCGTCATGGCGTCGGCTTCGCGATTCTACACCGTGCCGGAGCCGGGTTTCGTGCCTGACGAGCGGCGTGGAATCCGCGAGTGGATCGAGCCTGCCGACAATCTTGTCGGGCCCTACAACGCGCTGCTTAAGCGGCGGCTGGCGTTCGAAATAGGTAATGATACGGTAGCCAAACTTTCAGCCGAGCAGTTGCAGCAACGTACCGAGGCACTGCCATACGCCGACAAGAAAATGGCCGCAATGCTTGTCAAGCGGGATAACATCAACCTGGCGGAGACATTGGCGCCTCTTACGGGTAAAGCAGTTGCACAATACCTCTTTGGCCTCGGCGTGATGGGACTGGGCCTAAGCGCCGCAACGGTGCTAATGACAATCAACGGGCTTTGCCTGTGCGAGC
This sequence comes from Planctomycetota bacterium, assembly GCA_017885385.1. Classification (GTDB taxonomy): domain Bacteria; phylum Planctomycetota; class Phycisphaerae; order Sedimentisphaerales; family Anaerobacaceae; genus JAFNGF01. The sequence continues at coordinate 5,589 of JAFNGF010000160.1, read as the reverse complement.
TGCTGGGTAGGCCACCAACGGGCTGGACCCAGCGGATTGGCGCTCTGATCGTCTCGGTCGGTGCTTTGGGCGCTATCTTCTGGGAGCAGCCGGCGCCCTGGCTGGCAATGCCGACCTCGGCTTTCTGCTCCATATTGCTGCCGATTGCATACTTTACCTTTTTTATCCTTATGAACCAAAAAAGCACGCTCGGCGACAATATGCCCCGGGGCGGCAGACGCATTATCTGGAACGTCCTTATGGCCCTGGCAACCACCGTGGCAACATTTATCAGTATGTGGAGTCTCTGGGCTTGGATGAAAACCTGGAGCATCGCGATAATAGCTGCCTTTGTAGGGCTTGTGTTGGTTGTACACTTTGCTCGCAAGAGTAAGGCCGCCGCATGACGGATGAGCAATGGGAAAAGCTGCTAACTGTTATAAACGGCGAGCTGCTCGAACCGCTGCCGGTGGGGTTCATTATCGACAGTCCCTGGCTTGCGGGCTGGGCGGGCCTCTCAATGATGGACTACTTCGCCGGCGAGCAACTGTGGTTCGAGGCGAATCTTAAAGCCGTCCGCCAATTCCCGGATGTGATGTTTCTGCCCGGCTTTTGGGCTGAATTCGGTATGTGTACCGAGCCATCCGCTTTTGGCTGCAAATGCCGGTGGGGAGAGAACGAATTCCCCTTCGCAGAAAAGGTCATCGGCGATATTAAGGCTGTTCATTCACTTCGCACGCCCGATCCGAGAATGGACGGATTGCCGCCCTTTGTCCTGAAGCGTCTGCAGCATTATCAGGAGAGAATCGAGCAGGAAGGTCACGCCGTCAAGTTCGCCGTCTCGCGTGGGCCGTTGAACGTGGCCAGTTTCATCGCCGATAGCACAGAATTCCTTATGGCGATCCGCACCAATCCGGACGAGGCCCACACGCTGCTTGGCATCGTGACGGATTTTATTGTTGACTGGCTAAAACTTCAGGCTGAAACATTCCCATCCATCGACGGCATACTTATTCTCGATGACATCGTGGGTTTTCTGGGCGAAGACGATTTCAAGGAGATGGCGATGCCCTACCTGGCGCGGATATTCCAATCGCTCGATGTAAGTGTCAGATTCTTCCACAACGATGCCGCCGGCCTGGTGTGCGCACCATATCTTGCGGGCATCGGCGTCAACCTTTTCAACTTCAGCTACCGGCACACGCTCACAGAGATGAAGAAACTTACAAAGAATACCGTTACCCTGCTTGGCAACATTCCCACTCGCGATGTGCTTGCAGCAGGCACGCCTGATGATGTGCGAGCCAGCGTAAAAGCGGCGCTCGATTCCGTGCCGGACAAAAGCCGGATTATCCTATCCTGCGGCGGCGGTATGCCGCCCGGCGTGCCAACAGAAAACATCAATGCCTTTTTGTCGGCAGTTGGTCAAGTATAACCGTTTAGCCGCCGCCGGTACGGCGACGGGTACGATGACGGGCGACAGCAGAACCAATCCACCACCCAGTTAGTGATAGCGGACTACTTTTTCATAACAAATCTGTAGGGCATGTTTTCACATACCTTTTTGATTAGCTTCTGGACTTGCTCAGCCTGCTGGGGCGACAAAGCATATCCTGCGACTCCACCTAAGACGCCACCTATGACTCCGCCCGCTACCCTGTCTCTTGTGTCACCACCGGCTATGACAGCGCCGGCAGCAGCACCCGCGGCAGCTCCTATAACGGTTGATAGTGTCTTACCGGTACTGCCGAAGCCGCTGCCCAGCCATAGAACGCTGGCATCCTGGACGTCTACCATCTTAATTGTCATGTTCATATTTTCTTTGTAGGTCGGTATACTGATAATCGCTACCGCCGGCACATTCAGTATCTTTCCCGCTTTGGCAGCCCCTTCGTCACTCGTTATGTCGGACGCCTGGAATTCTTGCTCTTTCAGCAATGCCTGCACCTTGGCTCGCTCCACAACCGTGTAGCCTCTCTTCATAAGCTCCATTGCAAAGAAGTCGCCAATCTGGTTCTTCGCTGCGTCGCCAGCGACTGCACCGGAGACCTCAACAATGGCCACCTTATTCAACTGGCCGAAATCATAGCCGGCTCTGGTGTAACTCTCACCTTTGCCTGTCGCGCAGCCGCCGACAACCAAAGCCGACAGTAATGTGCATACACATACGGTCTTCATAGCTTGTACCTCCCAGAAAAAAACCATTAAACAAAACAACAGGAGATTGAATCTGTACATGATTCTCGCAGAACTGTCAACGTTTTTCTCCCCTTTTTTCGCCAGATGCACCACACCGAAGAATGGCCAGCAACCTCCGTATGTTGGCAAAGTTCGGCCATCGCCCCGTTCGGCAGGCTCAGGGCAGGCGTACCGGCGACGGCTAAACGTCAAGTAACACACCGAGAAATAATAAAAGGCTAAGAGTAATCCGTTTACTCTTAGCCTTTCCTATATATTCATCCACCCGCTAAGGGCGGGAGGCAGCATTACTATCCGGCGGCAGGTATCTATGCCGGGTCATGTATTACGCCGGCGTCGCGGTGCTCGTCTCGGCGTAGGCCGAGCCGCAGCCGGGTCGCTTCGGCGGTCGGTTAGGCCATTTCAATACGTCGAACAAAAACTCGCCGGCCTGGCGTATCATCGCCCTGGGCGTACAAGGACACATCTCAAACGATCCAACTACATCATTGTCGTATCCGCTCAAAGCATTCAGAAGGTAGTCCCAATTATCACGGGCTATGCCGCCGTTCAAGCCGGGCGGCTCGTGGTCGTCCGCCTGGCCGTAATTATCGGTCAGATGCAAATGGGCCACTCTGGCGCCTAAATCATCCACGTACTGCTTGAAGCCAAAATGCCGGTCGACGTTGGCGCAGCCGGTGTCCAGGCAATACCATACTGCCTCGAATTTCTCGCCCATCTGCTTGAGCGTCGATAAGGGACCCGTTTCGATACACAATTTGACTTCATTATCCTGGGCCATCTTCACGACTTCGGCTGCGAAATCGCAGTCATCAAGCTCAGAACCGGTTGGGATACGAAGGCTTGGCAGGTCAGCCACGATATTTGCGGCGAGCAGCTTGGCACACTCGATTTGCTCGGCCCACTGCTCTAATGTGGGCTGGTCGTTGCGCGAGCGCATCGCCACCAGCATATCGGCGGTAGCAGCTTCCAGCCTGGGCCAATTCCGCCGCTCATAGCGGCACTCGTTCTGGCCTGCTATGGTAGGCCATAATTCCACCCCAAAGCCCAGCGATTTAAGGAATTGACACTCCTGCTCGAAAGAAAGGCGGTGCTCACGCCACCAGAAAACCATCGTGGAAACAGCATACCTAATGCGCATGAGGCTATCTCCGTACACGGCCCAAGATTCTTATACACTGGATTATCGGTCAAAAACCAAGCCGGATTCAGAACTTCCTGATAATTGTGGCATTTCTTGGCCCGCATCCGGAGTGCCGGCATAATGTTCCCAGCCAACGGCCGTCCAACAGCCGACCCCACGTTACCCAGGCGCTGGCGTATGCTGGCGTATGCTGAACTGCCGCAGGCCGGCACGAAACTGGATTATTACCCTCAGAACCCCTCAAAATGGGTTATTACGGGATTATGCCCTTGACAGAAGCCGCCACGCGTGGTAAAATCGCTAAAAATCGACAAGAAAAGGCTGCCAGGAGCACAAGAGTCCTCGGCAAGACGCTTGCGCCGCCCAAGACGGATCAGGCGATGACTTCTGGAGGGCGGCGGGGCTGAAACTTAGTCGGCCTGTCAGCAGAATAGTGCAGAAACAGTTACAACAAATGCTGAATAAACGGAACACTACGTTAGCATCGCGCATCTCAATTGGCAGCCAGAGGTTTGAAGTTATTTCCAATGACAAGATGTCACTCGAACCTCCTATGAAATGTCTTGTTTGCAGACTCTTGGCGTCAAAAGAGAAAGGCTGACCGTAACTATGAGCAGGCGAAAAGGTTTTACGCTGATAGAGCTTTTGGTGGTGATTGCGATAATCGCGCTATTAATGGCGATGCTCATGCCGGCACTGCAGAGAGTAAGACTACAAGCCAAGACCACCATCTGTCAGACAAGAGTGAAAGAATGGGCCCTGTACTTTTCGCTGTATACCGAAAACTATGACGGCCGCTTCCAGGCAGGTATCGGATCTGGCCACACATACCATTGGTTCAACGCGCTACGGTCATACTACCGTAATGACCACGAATTCTGCTGCTGTCCGACAGCTACCCAACCGCTGTTTGATGTGAACGGCAACCTCACAGGTAGATTCAACACATTTGCAGCCTGGGGCAAATTCACCGGCGAAGGTTTCGCACCCGAAGGTGATTGGGGCAGCTATGGAATAAACGGCTGGGTAGAAAACCCCCCGTCGAGCTATACGACTGTTTATGAAAATTTTGAGACGGTAAATAACTGGCGGACTACCAACGTTAAGGGCGCAGGTTATGTGCCGCTATTTTTCGATGCCCTGCGATTCAATGTCTTCCCCAGGCACACCGACGCGCCTCCCGAAACAGAAGACATGGCATGGCAAGGCACGCAGCACATGAGACGCGCCTGCATCAATCGCCACAATGGATTTATAAGCGGCGCTTTTTTGGACTGGTCCGTTAGAAAGATAGGACTTAAGGAGCTGTGGACCCTGAAATGGCACAGGACCTACCCGGCCGCCGGACCCTGGACCAAAGCCGGGCAGGTGACGAATACCGATTGGCCCGAATGGATGAGACGCTTTAAGGACTATTAACGAAGAATATCTACTGGACAAAACCAGCCGGCAGTCCTATAATCCGGCTGTATTTACAGATAAAATTGGGTAATGAGTTTAGATAATGGTAAGGAATAGAACCATGGCTAAACAAAGGGCGTTCACGTTAATAGAGCTTTTGGTGGTCATCGCGATTATCGCACTGCTGATGGCGATGCTCATGCCGGCAATGCAGCGGGTAAGGAAACAGGCAAGGGCAACTACTTGTTTGGCCAACCTGAAACAGTGGGGCCTTATATTCGCGTTGTATTGCGACGACAACGACGGCTTTTTCTTCACCGGTGAGCTTAACGGCTCACGAAACAACATGGGTTCGGGCGAATTCTGGCGGGAGACCATGAGACCCTCCACAAGGGGTTTCTCTGAAAAAATGTGGCTTTGTCCGCAGGCTACGAAGACGCGCAGCCAAGGCGGCATTCCCACTGGTACCTGGTCGTATGCGGCCTGGGAAACGGGCAATGATGTCGGCAGCTACGGCCTCAACGGCTGGATACTCAATATCTACGCATCCAAAGTGGCCGGAGACCGGACGAACGGCTGGGGCAGGGCGGACAAAGATGCCCAGGGCAGACCCCGGCACTGGGGCCGGCCCGCCGAAAAAAATGCAAACAATGTTCCCGTATTCACTGGTAGCTGGTGGGTTGACTCCTGGCCGCTGGAAACCGACCAGCCCCCGCCAACGGAAGCCGGCCCGGGGGATACGCCTGGTACAAATGAGATGAACCGTGTCTGTGTCGACCGCCACAATGGGTTTGTCAACAGCCTCTTCTGCGACTGGACCGTCAGGAAGGTGGGACTTAAAGAGCTGTGGACCCTTAAGTGGCATC
>JAFNGF010000159.1:1382-12716 GCA_017885385.1 Planctomycetota bacterium | reverse complement strand
TCCTTCATAAATTCTTCGCTGACTTTCTGGACGGCGTTAACGATGGTATCCGAACCTTTGATTTGTATAAAACCTGCCGGCTCATTCGGATCAACACTTTTGCCGCAGCCGGCCAGAAGCAGCATTGCCAGAACTGTTAGTACGGGTTTAAGTTTCACAGCCATACGCTCTAAAAAGCGACCTTCAACGCAATACCGAGTACATTTATATCTTCCCAGTTGTCACCTGACTTCGTCGATTGCAGAAGGTAATAAATCTCACCTTTTACGTTTTTTGCAAAATTGAGGGAAAAGCCCGAATAAAACCTATTCCTGCTGAACGCCTCTCCCTCAAGGTTAAGAAACACTTCCTCAGCGAAATAAGGTTGTAACTTCAGCGGCGTAAGTTCTACGGGCACTTTCACCGTGACCTTATTTCGGTATCGCCACGTATCTTCCTGGACTTCTCTATCTCTATATTCTAACCGCGACCTATCGCTGACATCAAGCCCGAAGAAATTGCCGCTCAACGTAGCGTTTAGATACGGCTGGTTTTCATACCGCCACTCGCCGGAACTATCCTCTTCAAAGACTTGCCTGTAGCCGAATCCGAGGCTTACCCAGTTTGCCAAGCCCCTGTACACGAACCCCAAATCAGAATGGTGATAATAAAGATGCCCGGCGTTGTCGCCGAATCTGAATTCCTCGTCAAAAGTGGCACCCCAGTTTTTGCTAAGATTGGCGGATGCTCCAGCGGTGCTCCAGAATTGAAAATCGCCGTTCCCACCGGCAGAACAAGGTGCAATTGGAAAGTGCCCTGCGGTCAGCGCTGCTATCGTTGTAACAAGATAGACCCAATTTCCCACCTTCATAGGATATTTTTTCCTTCAATCGCGCAAAAATGTCAAACGCTTCTTTAAATTTCAACGATTTGGACCCCCGATTTCGCAAATCGTGCCTCCAACCTGGTTGTGAAGTATATTTCCAAGCATGCTTATTAATCCTTAATAGCTTTTGATTGTTAAACAATTATCAAGAGTGTGCTAAAATTTTATTAAACTTGCAGCTGTTGGCTTCTCGCCAGCATGATGATAAGGCAATTGGCAAGGAGGCTTGGGGTCCAAGTTGGCCGCAACGGCTTTACAGGAGACTACGAAGTGGCAAAAACAGAGGTGCTACGAAGGTAGATGAATCGTGAAGGTGCTTCCTTTTCCGAGTGAGCTTTCGACTGTAACACGTCCGCCGTGCACCTGAGCAATATGCTTGACGATTGCCAGACCGAGGCCGGTGCCGCCAAGTTTGCGACTGCGTCCCTTGTCAACAACATAGAAACGCTCAAAAATACGCGGAAGATGTTCCTGGGTTATTCCGCAGCCGTTGTCCTTAACGGTGATAGCTACTTCTTTACCGTTTTGCTCGACACTTATTCTGACATCACCCCCCAAAGGGCTATATTTAATGGCATTCTCAACAAGGTTCAGCACCGCTTGCTCTAATAGCGCGGTATTCATCCTGACCGCGATCTGCTCGTCGCAGACGAGCTGGATTTTCATCTGCTTGTCTTCCGCCTTGATGCTCGCTAGTTCTATGGCGGAGGCAAGCACGGGCTTCAATTCCGTTACCTCGAAAGAAGTCTCTTTTCTTTCTCTGTCCTCTTCGAGTCGTGAGAGAGTGAGGAGATCCTCTATAATCGAATTGAGCCGGTCGGAGTGCTTGGCAATGATTCTTAGGAACCGCTCTGCTTGCTGTGGGTCTTTTATGGCGCCCTCCAGCAGCGCTTCAACATAACCTTGAATAGAGGTAACGGGGGTTTTTAGCTCGTGGGACACATTTGCTACGAATTGGCGCCGCACATTCTCCAGGCGGCGCATCTTCGTAATATCATTCAAGACAATGACCGCTCCGGTTCTGCCGCCGGCACGGGTCGGCAGACTCGCTCCGTGCAGTTGAAAGAGGCGGTCACCCTTTGTCGGCAGAGAAATATCCGCTTCGGTGGGCACCTTGCTATTGAGCGTGCTGTTGATAAAGTTCTGCAGGTCAACGTTACGGATGACTTCTTCAACATTTCGGTTTTGTCCTTTCGATAGTTCAATGTCCAATAGACTTGCCGCAGCTTTGTTTATGCTGACAATACGTCCCTGTCCATCCACTGCCACAACACCCTCAATCATACTCGAAAGAACCGCGTCCAGTTCATTTCGTTGGTCGGTTATTGTTGCGAATCTCTCTTGCAACTGCGTGGCCATTCTGTTAATCGCGTTGGCGAGCGAATCTAGTTCCGCGGTACCCAAGACAAGGAGGCGATGGTCGAGGTCACCTGAGGCGAACATTTCAGCAATTTTCTTCATTTCAACTATCGGCTTGCTGATTCGCCGCGATATCAATAGACTCAGCCCGGCCACACAGAATGCCGTCGCAAGGCCGCCCCATAAAATCTTAATATAAAGGCTCTTAAGGGCATCATCGATGGCGGTAGCGGGTATGGCTGTGCGCACTACTGCCTTGACCTCACTATTATCCTTTATTGGAACAGCAACATACATCATATTTTTGCCGAGCGTGGGACTTAGCCGCAGAGACCATCCATAGCCGTCACTGAGCACCTTTCTGATTTCGGTCCGGTCGGAATGGTTTGCCATTTGTGCGGGGTCCTCGTCTGAATCCCCTATAACTTTACCGGAGGGCAACATGACGGTGAACCGCGTTTCTTTTTTGCTGGCCCGGCCAAGTTGCTTGCATACTCTGTCAATCTCACGGAAATCTTTTGCTTGCAAGGAAGTTGACATCTGCTCTGCTACCACATAAGCCAGAGTCATAAGCTTTTTTCGCGTCTGGTCGATATAGAAATATCGAAAAAAGTGTGAGCAATACCAGGTTACCGCAACGAGTGCGATTACCGTAACTATCAGGTATGTTGGGTAAAGCTGCCAGATTAGTTTCTTGCGGGCCATTACTTAATCCTTAAACCGGTACCCTACGCCTCGAACGGTCTCTATATATTCGCCATACCGACCCAGCTTCTTTCGCAGCGACACTATCTGGACGTCAACAGCACGGTCAGTAACCAGATAGTCACTGCCCCGAATCGCATCAACAATCTGATACCTTGTGAATACCAAACCAGGTCTTTTTGCCAGTATGTGCAGAATATTGAACTCCGTAAAAGTAAGTTGCACGGGTTTACCCTCAATGAGAACTTCACGCCGCGATGGGTCGATAGTGAGGTCCTGGACTTTGAGTACAGCTTTATCGTCCGCGGCAGTAACCATCCTTCGCAAAATCCTCCGCACGCGCGCAACTAAAACTTTTCCGCTGAAGGGCTTGGTGATGTAATCATCGGCACCCAGCTCAAGTCCTGTCACAATGTCAGACTCCTCTCCCTTGGCCGTCAGCATCACAATAGGAATGTTCTCTGTTTTCGGGTCACTCTTGAGCTTTTTGCAGACCTCCAGCCCATCAATTCCCGGTAGCATCAGGTCCAGAATCACCAAGCTTGGCAGCTTCGAGCCCGCTAACTTTAGGGCCTGCTCGCCCGTCCCGCAGGTGAGAACCCTGTAACCCTCCCGTGCAATATTCAGTTCCACCAGTTCCACAATGTCCTCTTCATCATCTACTACAAGTATTGTCGGCTTATCCATCTGGACACCCGATAAAGATATTTGCCTGATTCTCAGATTCAGACCTTCTCACTCCCGTCCAAAACCGCCGCCAATCTACCAATTCTCAGAACCCCGATAAAGCAGTTTCCCTGAAATTAACGCGTTTCTAACATAAACCTAACCAGTTCTAAATATCTCTTGAGTAAGTTTCTAAGAGAAAGAGTCGCGCGCGTGTGCAACGTACCAGGGCATACTTGCGCCATAGGAATTTGATTGAAAGGTCAGGCAAATGAATGGAGTTCTGAAAGATACGGTATTCCTTAAGGTGATTTGTCTCTTTGGAGCGATTTACCTGTTTTACCGTGTTGGTTCGTTTCTGGTGCAAGTGACGCGAAATCTGGCACGCTACTCAAGAACGCACGCAAGAAACACCACGCTCCGGTCCATAGATTAGACCACTGCTGCCAAGCTGCGCCGTTCACATAAACCAGCATTTTGCAGCGCTCATGCAGCATTCACCCATTCTCTCGTCTCCTGTTCGTTGACATCTCTGGTGCGGATGGTATATATAAATTATGAGCACTGCATACACAGAAAGTCTAAACCGCTTGATAGAAGAATTTGGCAAGCTGCCGGGCGTTGGGCCTAAGACGGCGGAACGGCTGGCCTTTTATATATTAAAAGCTGAGCCGGCTGAGGCAACGGCCCTTGCCAATGCAATAAAAGACGTGAAAACCAAAATCAAGCGCTGCGAAATCTGCTACAACTGGTCGGAACAGCAGGTCTGCCAGATTTGCTCGGACGCCCGGCGTGATAAGAGCGTGATTTGCGTTGTCGAGCAGCCAAAAGACGTCATAGCCCTTGAGAAAACCGGCGCCTGTAAGTGGGTGTATCACGTGCTCGGCGGACACATCGCGCCGCTGGATGGAATCGAGCCGGAAGACTTGACCATCGACAAGCTCGTCCAGCGGGTACGCAGCGGCGGTGTTACGGAAATCGTAATGGCCACCAATCCCAATCTGGCCGGCGACGGCACCACGCTCTACATTACCTCGCTGATCAAAAGCACCGGCGTCAAAATTACACGCCTGGCAAGGGGACTTGCCACCGGCAGCACTATCGAATATGCAAGCGGCAAAATGCTCGCCGACGCTATAATCGGCAGACAAGAGTTAGAGTAATTCTCGCCCGCCATGCTTCCGGCGGTTCCCGCGGAGCGGGGGCCTTTTGGCGGGCAAGTCCATCCCAAGTAAAAGGAGGCCGGCGGAGCTATGTCTAAAAAGGCAAGGGTCAAGGTTGGAATAATAGGGTCGCAGTTTGAGGCGGATATCCACGCCTATTCATTTGCGGCGATGCCTGATGAGGCGGAGGTCGTCGCGGTTGCCTCGCCGACCCCGGGTAACGCTGCAAAGCTGGCCAAAAAATATAATATCCCCCGTGTCTTCACCGACTACGAGCAAATGCTGGCTGAACGCGACATCGAAATGGTGACAATCGCCGCCCCAAACTATCTGCACGCAAAAATGACTATCGATGTCGCCAACGCCGGCAAGCACGTAGTCTGCGAAAAGCCTTTGTGCCTGACCCTCCAAGAGGCGGATATGATGATCGATACGTGCAAAGCCAAAGGCGTCTTATTGATGTATGGGGAAGAGCTTTTCTTTACGCCCAAGTACGTCAAGGCAAAAGAAATGGCCGACCAGGGCGCCTTCGGCAAAATATATTTGGTCAAGCAAAGCGAAAAGCACTTCGGCCCGCACGCCCCGTGGTTCTGGGACGTGGCCAAATCCGGGGGCGGCGTGTTTATGGATATGGGCTGTCACGGCATCGCCTTCTGTTACTGGTTCCTGGGCCGGCCAAAGATAAAAAACGTTTATTGCCAGATGGGCACATACGTACACGCCGACAAGACCAAAGGCGAAGATAACTCAATCTGTATTATCGAGTTTGAAAACGGCGCGGTGGGACTGATTGAGGATAGCTGGGCGCGTCGCGGCGGGATGGAGGACCGGATCGAGGTCTACGGAGAAGGCGGCGTCACATACGCCGACCTGCACCTGGGCAACGCCCTACCCACCTATAGCGAGTATGGCTATGGTTATGCGGTGGAGAAGGCGCCAACGACAAAAGGCTGGACTTGGCCTGTCTTCGAGGAGCTGTGGAACTACGGCTTCCCGCAGGAAATGCACCACTTTGCGCGCTGCGTGCGCGGCAAAGAGCAGCCGCAGGCAACCGGCGAGGATGGACGCGTTGTGCAGCAGGTGCTCTACGCCGGTTATCAGTCGGCAGGCCTCGGCTGCAAGGTTGCGTTGCCGTTTCGGCCTAAAGGGGTCAAAACGCCCATTGAACTATGGCGCAGCCCGTGAAAACACAGCGTGAAATCACTCGCTGTTGCTCCTACTGACCCAAGAGCCGGAGCCACGAATGGCAAAAATCAATATACAGTTCTTATCTGAGCGACAAATACAGGCAATTCATGATGCCAGCGTTGTAATCCTGTGTGATACGGGCGTGATGGTTCACCACGACGATGTGCTCAAGCTCCTGGGCCAGGCAGGCGCTAAAGTAGACAGGCATACCAAGATTGCACGTCTGCCTGAGCAACTGGTCACAGATAGCATCGCCCGTGCCGGCACAAACTATATTCTGTACGGTCGCAGCCCGAAGTTTGCCGCCCGTTTTGGCTATGGAGATTTCGTTCTGATGTCCAGCCCGGGTCAGTTCGGCTGGATAGATTCGCACAGCGGCGGGCTTCGTCCGGCAACAATACATGATACGCGCGACGCAATTCGCCTGGGTGACGCCTTGGCCAACATCAGCATAGTAGGTGCGATGGGCCAGCCGCAGGAGATACCTGAAACATATCGCGATGTCTTTCTGACCGGCGAGCTTGTCAAGGGCACGGGTAAGCCCACACGCTGCTGGGTGCGCAACGGGCAAACGGCTCGTTACATCTTGGAGATATATCGCACTGTGGCCGGCGGCGACGCTGCCCTACGGGCAAAACCGATGGTGGAGGCTTTCTTAGAGCCGATCAGCCCGCTGCGGCTGCCTAAAGATGGGCTGGACATACTGGCGGAGTTTGTCCGGGCAGGTCAGCCTGCCAGTATTGGTCCGATGGCTATAACCTGCGGAACGGCGCCGGCGACGCTGGCGGGTACGTTAGCTCAGGAAAATGCTGAAATCCTTGCCGGCATCGTTGTCACACAGCTTTTAGCACCGGGCACGCCGGTAACCTATGGCGGGATCCCTCATATTATGGACCCCGGCACGGGCATTTGTTCATTTGGCTCCGCCGAGCAGGGACTAATGGCCGTAGCGATGGTGCAAATTGCCCGGCACTATGGTTTGCCGGTATATATCAACGTGGGCCTGACAGATGCCAAGGTCCCAGACGCCCAGGCGGGTATAGAAAAAGGCACAAGTATGCTGTTAGGAGCACTGGCTGGGGCAGATACTTTTGGCCATTGCGGTATCTGTGGAACCGATCACGGCGCCGGCCTGGAGTGGCTCTTCATAGATAATGAGCTGGCTGAGTACGTCAAGAGAATTACGCGCGGCTTTGAGGTCAACGCCGACACTCTTGCCGCCGAGGAGATAAAGAAGGTTGGGCCGGGCGGCAATTACCTCGCCGAGGAGCATACCGTTGAACACTTTCGCCGGGAGCTCTGGCTGCCGGGCGTCGCCTGGACACGACAGAACTGGGGTATCTGGGAAAGTCAAGGACGCAATTCGATGGCCGAACGAGCGCGGGCCGAGATCAATCGTATTTTGAGCACGCACGAGCCGGAACCTATAGACGAGGGCTTGGCCGCGGAAATTGACCGCATAGTAGAATGCGCAAAGCACGAGATGGGATAGTCGTCTGAGTTAGAAAGGCGAGCAGATTATGGACAGGATTAAGACTGTTCCGGCAATTGTTTGTATGCTTTTTCTAATTACGTTCTTTATGAGCGGCTGTCAGACCAAAGATGCGAGTGTAGATACGAGTAAGACTGATAGCCAAGTGACGGGCGGAAGATGGAAGATTTTGGCTGACGTTCCTGCTCCCCGCTTTGGCGGCGCCGGGGCTGTGGTAAACGGCAAGCTCCACCTGTTCGGCGGAGTAAATATGAACCCGCATACGCCGAGCGGGGCGCTTCTTGCGCGAGCCGTGAATCTTCACCACATTTATGACCCGGCTGCCAACACCTGGAGCGCAGGCGCCCCGATGCCCGATAGTAAAGGTTGGCCGGCTATTGCCGTGTACAAGGGCATGATATATCTTTTCGGCGGCGACAATAAGGCAATAGATGTAACTATGACAGATACGGCCTGGATGTACGACCCGCAAACGGATAAGTATGTGAATATCGCGCCGCTGCCACATCCACGCTCATACTGTTATGCGGTGACTGTGGGCGACTATATTTACATCTTTGGCGCAAGAACATTGCGGTCTGATGGCAAAGCCGATCGAAGCACCTTCCGATACGACCCGGCAACAAACACCTACAAAGCAATGGCGGATATGCCCGAAGGCGCCAGGTTTATCGTCCACGGCAGCTACAATGGGTATATCTACGCTGTCCACGGCGAAACAGACTTTGAGACGTATGCGGACGGCGTTCTAAAATACGACGTGGCCGCGAATAAGTGGACTAAGCTCGATATCCCGCGGATTGAGCAGCGCAAATGGTATCTGAGTCAACACTCCACCCACGCGGCGATAGGACCAAGACTTCTTATACTCGGCGGCATAAGTAAGGTCACCAACAGAAGGAGTGCCCGAGCCGCCTATTTTGATATGGAAAAGGAGATTTTTGGCCAGGTCGAACCGATGCCGGCGGGTCGGTGCTGCGCTGTCGCCGGAGTAATCGACAATAAGATATATGTCGCCGGCGGATTCTGGGACGTGACTGAGGATGTTTGCGACTGTAAGGAAACGTGGGGTTATCCATTTCCGTAAAATTAGATAAAAGGGCCACATATCTACCGAGGAAAAAATCAGATGAAAAATCAACGTAGAAGTCCTGGAAAGCAGCTCTGGAATCTTTCACGTCGGAATTTCATTAGTGGTGCTGCTGCCGCTGCTGCATTTACAATTGTTCCCAGGCACGTTTTGGCAGGAGCAGGCCGTACGCCGCCCAGCGAGAAGCTCAATATCGCCGGCATCGGTGTTGGAGGCCGAGGGGCCGATAATATGGCAGCAATCAGTACTGAGAACATAGTTGCGCTGTGTGATGTGGATGCCAGGCAGGCGGAGGCTACCTTCAAGCGATTTCCAAAAGCCAAGATATACCGTGATTTCCGCCGGATGCTGGAGGAGCAAAAAGACATTGACGCGGTGGTAGTCTCCACGCCCGACCATACACACGCCGTAGCCAGTATGATGGCGATCAAAATGGGTAAGCACGTGTACTGTGAAAAGCCTCTGACGCACTCGATATATGAGGCCCGCAAGCTCACCGAGGCGGCCCGCCGGCACAAGGTAGCCACCCAGATGGGCATCCAGGGCCATGCCGGCGAAGGAATTCGCCTATTATGTGAATGGATATGGGATGGGGCCATCGGCTCCGTGCGCGAGGTTCACACCTGGACAGACCGGCCAAAAGGCTGGTGGCCTCAAGGCATCGACCGGCCAAAGGAAACGCCGCCCGTGCCGGACACTCTGGACTGGGATTTGTGGCTGGGGCCGGCGCCGTATCGCCCGTATCATCCCGCGTACGTGCCGTTCAAATGGCGCGGCTGGTGGGACTTCGGAACCGGACCACTTGGCGATATGGGCATACATAACTGCTCGCCGATCTTCTGGGCGTTGAAGCTTGGATACCCAACAACTGTGGAAGTTGTCTCCCAGGATGATGCCAACGAGGAGACAGGGCCGACAAAGTCAATTCTACGGTACGAATTTCCCGCTCGCGGGGATATGCCGCCCGTGACCCTGATGTGGTACGACGGCGGCAATATGCCGCCCCTGCCTGAAGAGTTCGAAGAGGGCCGACGCCTGGGCGATAACGACGGCGGCTCGCTGCTGGTGGGCGATAAAGGCAAGATATTGGCGCCGGGCTGGTGCGCGGCAAGTCCACGCCTGATACCGGAGTCGCGGATGAAGGCCTACAAGCTGCCGCCCAAGACTATCCCCAGATCGATCGGACACCACCAAGAGTGGCTTGCGGCCTGCAAGGGCGGTAAACCCGCCCAGGCCAATTTCGAATTCGCAGGCCCGCTAACGGAGGCGGTGCTGCTGGGCAACATCGCCATTCGTACGGGCGAAAAGTTGAGCTGGGACGGACCCAATATGACTTGCACCAACGTGCCCAAGGCCAACGAGTATATACACTGCTTCTACCGTAAAGGCTGGACCTTGTAGAGCTTTACGCCGCGCACGTCGAAGTTTTTAGATTGCCCGCCGGATTTGGCGAGGTCTTCAGGCGCTTTTATGATATAATAAAGCCAACAGAAAGAGCGTAATAAAGCACCGAGTAAGAGACACAGTACCCCAAAGCAACGGGTGTTTCTATGAAGCTGGAGATGACCGGAGAAATGCGGATGGAGCAGCGGATGAAGCTCGCTCCGCACATGATTCAATCAATGGAGATTCTCCAGCTTCCGATCCTGGCGCTTCAGGAAAGAATCGAGCAGGAGCTCAACAATAACCCGGTCCTGGAAATGGATGAGCCTTCAACTGCCGATGAAACTGAGCCTGTCGAGGAGGAGCCGCAAGACAACATAGCTCAAAAGGACCTGGTCATCAACACTGACAACAACAAGGTTGAAGACTTCGAACGCCTTGAAAACGTTGAGGATGACTTCAAAGAGTACATAGAGCAGGCTGAGCCTTTCTACGGCCGCAGGCAAACCGAAGAGCCGGACAGAAAGCTCGAGGCCATCAAGAACGCCGCTGCCCCGCCTGTGTCGCTGCACGATCACCTGATGGAGCAGTGGCAGCTGGTCGAGGCTGACGAGCCGGTAAAAAGAGCCGGCAGCACAATAATAGATTATATCGACGATAGAGGGTATCTAACCGTAAGATTGGAGCAATTGCACAACAAAGACCGGGCTGAATTCACCCTCGATGATTTGAAACAGGCGCTGCAGCTTGTGCAAAGATTGGAGCCGGCCGGCGTCGGCGCACGCAACCTGAAAGAATGTCTGCTTATCCAGATGGCGCAAAGTCCGGACGATATGAGCTTCGAGGCCCAGCTTATATCCGAGTGTATGGACGCGCTGCTGGAGAATCGCCTGCCGGATATTGCCAAAAAGATGAATTGCAGCGTCGAGAGAATCAACCACGCGATTGAACGTATGAGCAAGCTGGACACTTCTCCCGGCCTGCAGATCGGCCCGGACCAAAACCGCCCTATTACTCCCGATGTAATAGTAGAATCCTCGGATGATTCGGGCGAGTATTCTGTGCGATTGAGGGGCACCGCCCTGCCGGGCCTGAAGCTGAATTCTTACTATACAAGAATGGCAAAAGATTCACAGGTCGCTGAGAATACACGAAAGTTTTTGCAGAATAACATCCGCTCGGCTCAGTGGATTATGGATGCCATAGAGCATCGAAAACATACACTGCTGAGAGTTACCGAGGCGGTGGTGAAGTACCAGAAAGATTTCTTTGACAAGGGCCCGCTTTACCTTCGTCCGCTGCCGATGTCGAAAGTCGCAGACGATGTCGGAGTACATCTTGCTACTGTTTCCAGGGCGGTTGCCGGCAAGTATATGCAGTGTCCGTGGGGGGTTTTGCCGCTGCGAAAATTCTTTAGCGGCGG
>JAFNGF010000159.1:0-1338 GCA_017885385.1 Planctomycetota bacterium | reverse complement strand
CCGCAAGGTTCAGAAAAAAGTATTAGCGTCGTTGTTCGTCAGTTCTGATGCGCTTGACTAAACGCAAACGTGGCGTCGGTGGTCAAAATCGTAAGACCGAAAGAGGTATAATCGACATAAGACCAAGCATATAAGTTAGTTGGCACCTCTATATTTATAATCGCATAATCAAAGAAATTTTTTCTTGAGGCGTTTTTTGTTTGACGAACAAGGTTTTTTGGTTTATAATGCTTCGATATATGGCGAAGTAAGGAAGTAGATATGCGTAATATCACAAATATTACAAAGGCTTTGTCTGATGAAAACAGAGTC
This sequence comes from Planctomycetota bacterium, assembly GCA_017885385.1. Classification (GTDB taxonomy): domain Bacteria; phylum Planctomycetota; class Phycisphaerae; order Sedimentisphaerales; family Anaerobacaceae; genus JAFNGF01. The sequence goes on along the minus strand of JAFNGF010000159.1, from coordinate 1,026 downwards.
CGGGCTTTAATGATGCTCTGTCAGGGCGAGCTTTGTGTGTGCCAACTCATTCAAATGCTCGGACTTGCTCCGTCAACGGTCTCAAAGCATATGTCCATTCTGTATCAGGCCGGTTTGGTTGATGCGAGAAAGGAAGGGCGTTGGAATTATTATCGGCCCGCTGATGAAGACGCACCGGAATTTGTTCTCGATGCGATTAGATGGGTGCAGAAGTCTTTGGCCAAGGACAAAAAGATAGTTGCTGATAACAGGCAGCTTAAACTTGTCTGCAAAATGGAAAAGGACGAACTATGTGCTTGTTACGAGAGGACAAAACTGAGGAACACTAATCCAGCGGCACGAGAAAGTAAATAAAGGGGATGTTCAAGAAACCGAATAGAAAAGAATGCCTTTATTTGTTGGTTGTGATTCTTTGCCGAAATGCATTAAGAAAAACAACCTGTTGTCGGTAACACGACTATTAAGGAGTCAATAAGATATGGAAACAGAAAAAAAGAAAAAAAGCCTGTTGGAAACAATCTGGGAATCTATGACCAAGACCGGCGGATGTTGTGGCGGCGGAGAAAGCTGCTGTGGTTCTTCAAAGAAAGATGACAAGAAAGCCATTGAGAAAAAGGCCGAAGAAGAATCGGGCAAGTGAGAAGAAATACAGTTTATGGGCGCCGAAGGGGCATGTGATTGCAGAACATAACTTTCCGGCTCAATAGAAAATTTATGATATGGGAAAAAAAGAAAACGATAAGGTTGCCAAATACAGGGAAATAGCTGTGCTGAGCATTGTTCCTGGCATTGTCGGTATTCTGATTTTAGCAAGCTGGGCGCCGGCCTATTGGGAAATTGGTCCGTATTTTCTGAATGCGGGATTAGCACTTTTTGCCACTCTGTTCGGTGGCTATTTAAGGTTCCTAGCGGGATTCAAAGATATTTATAACCGGAGAATAACGGTCAATGTTTTTGTCACTGTTGCTCTTATTGCCACCGTTGCGGTTGGCGAGTTCAGGGCAGCAGCAGTCATTGTATTCATTA
>JAFNGF010000158.1 GCA_017885385.1 Planctomycetota bacterium | reverse complement strand
GCTGATCTCAATATGAGCGACGCCTTTGGCGATACCCCATTGCACTGCGCCGCACGTGAGGGTGATATGAAGATGGCGTCATTATTTATTGCCCATGGTGCTGACGTCAACGCAAGGAGGCCGGGCGGGACGACGCCGCTGCATTATGCGGCCCATGGACACAAGGAGGTGGCCGCACTGCTCTTGGAGCACGGCGCCGACGTCAATGCCAAGGACAACGATGGCGATACGCCTCTACACAGCGCAGCATTTCGTGGCGAAAAAGACGTGGTGGAGTTGCTCCTGGCGAACGGAGCCGATGTGAAGGCCAAGGACAACGGCGGCCGTACGCCTCTGGACGAAGCTGCCCGCCAGGGACACAAGGAAGTCGTTGAACTGCTCCGCAAGCATGCTAAGCCGGTTCCGCAGGCCCAATAGACAGTTGTGTAAAAGCCCCCGGATTGAACTGTTTTATCAGCGCACCAATATCATCGGCTGTAACCGCTTTAACTGCCGTAATGTCTTGCTCGATGGTGCGATACTGCTGCAGATACATCCAGTTGAAACCCAAATCAACCAGCCGACCCATCGGCAGCTCATTTTTGATGACCAACGCGCTCAAGACCTTGTTTTTGGCCTTGCTCAACTCTTCTTCGGTCACGCCGGTCCTGGAAAGACTGTCAAAAATGTCCCTGACAATATCGAGCACCTTTGTAACATCGCCGGGGCTGCACCTGATATAAGTACAGAACACGCCTGTACCATCCATTGGCCCGAACTGCATTTCTGCAGTTTCGGCAAGTGCGGTGTCGACCAGCTCCCAGTAAAATCGCGAGCCCACACAATCGCCGACGATAGTTGCCAGAAGATCGGCAGCAAATCTGCTCGGGTCCTGAGCAGACACACTCAGGCTCATCAGGCATATATGCTCACGAGACAGGTTTAACCTGCCAAGTCGTTCCTTCTTCTTGCTGCCTTCACAGGCATCCAGTTTTCTTGTGACCCTTTGGCGTTGCCAGGGGCTACAGGCTGTTGCGACAGTTGAACAGATTTGGTCCCACTCAAAATTGCCCGCACAGGCAAAGACCATGTTGTTGGGCGTATAACGGCCTGTAAAATAGTCCCGCATTTGCTGGGCTGTCAGACCATCTATACTTTCCTCGCTGCCGAGAATGCTATTTCCGCAAGGGTGCTGCCCGAAGTGCAGCTTTCTACACCTATCCATCACATCAAAGCTCGGCGTGTCTTTGTACATTGCAATTTCCTGCTTGATTACGTCTTTTTCGAGGCTGAAATCTTCCTCTCGCAGCGCAGGTCTCATCAGCTCCATCCACAGCTTAGTCACCTCCACCAAGTACTCCGGCAGAACCGCTGCATGAAAAACCGTGCTTTCCCAACTGGTGCCGGCATTGAAATCGGCTCCCGTTCTATCGAAGGCCTCGTTGACTTCCAATGCGCTTAGCTTTTCCGTGCCTTTGAATAGCATGTGCTCAACGAAATGCGACACACCATTTATCTGCTCGGTCTCGTCACGGGAACCAGTTTTGACGAAGAATCCAACCGCAGCCGACTTGGCAAATTTGTTAACCTCCCCGATTAGATTCATGCCGTTCGTTAATTTCTCGCTCTTAAATTCCATACTTTGCTCTACTAACCACAGATTTCACAGACGCCGTTCTGAGCGGAGCGAAGAATCCCGCCGGATGCCGGATGCTTCGGCTGCGCCTCAGCAGTGAGCTCCGTGTAATCCGCGGTTAAACATCCACTTCCTTCGGACCAACTGTCACCACCGTAAAATCTCCGAATTTTTTCTCCCGCAAGAAGTCCAGAACCGAGTCAACGGTTGTTTGCTCAATCCTGTTCTTGATTTCGTCCAGGCTGCGAACTCTGCCCAGCATATAATAGTCGGCGGCGATTCCGCCGGCTCGGCTGCTGGATGATTCACTGTGCAGAATCAAGGAGCTCTTCAGGCCGGCTTTGGCCCGGTCGATCTCTTCCTGGTTTATTCCTTCGCCCAGCCGATTAAACTCGCCTATGATCACTTCCAGCGTCTGCTGAGCTTTTTCCGGCGTTGTGCCCGCGTAGCACATTATACCGGCAGCCTCTTTTAGAGCATGGTAGCGAGCTCCGACTGAGTAGCATAGGGCGCGTTTTTCCCTAACCTCAGTGAATAACCTGGCGCTCATACCCCCGGACAGAACCGACACCGCCGCTCTGGCGTTGTAATAGTTCCGGTCATCGGGCTTAACGGTCTCGGTCATCAGGCCGATNNTGCTTTCTTGCAAAAGCAAGAAGGGATGCTGTCCTTGTCGAACAAATCCTCCATCTGGTGACAAACAGCATCGAAGTCGTATTTACCCGCAACTGCAAAAACTGTCTGCGAAAGACTGAATTGGTCCTTTACGATCTGACGCGTCTTGCGGGCCGTTAGAGCCTCCAATTCGTCGATGGTTCCAACGGCACTGCGGCCCAGAGGCGGCGGGTAGAACTGTTCCTGCAGTTTCAGCATAACCTTTTGTCGGGGCTCGTCATCTAAAGCGCGCACCCTATCGACGTCTAATTGCCTGGCCAATTCAAAGTGCTCGTCTTTCAAGTGTGGTT
>JAFNGF010000157.1 GCA_017885385.1 Planctomycetota bacterium | reverse complement strand
AATTGGCGCCGTCAACATTGCCGAGGCCGGCGAGGCCGACCTGGTCGAGCAGATGGCCATGCACCGGCAAGCGTATGGGCAGAGCCTGGAGCTGCTGATACAGCACTACAATAGAACGGGCAACTACGAGAAACTGAATTGGGCCAAAAAAGAATTGGCGGCGTTTAGCGCTATGCCGCAGTATAAGTACGTTATCGAGGGCGAGGTGCTGCCGGCTGATTTGAAAGCGACCACCCTGATCCCGGAAGCCGATACGCTTTACCAGGAGGCTGTACAACTGGAAAAAGATGCCGGTCTGCTGCCCTTCGGCAAGAACGAGCAGAAATTGCGTCTGGCTTTGGACAAATACAATCGGGTTATAAGCACGCATCCTGCCAGTGACAAGATCGATGACGCCGCCTTTAAGGCCGGCGGAGTCTGTGAGTACTTCAAGGACTACAACATAGCACTTCTGTACTACCAAAGGGCCTATCAATGGGACCCGCAGACGACTTATCCTGCCAAGTTTAAGGCGGCATTTATTCTGGATAGATACCTGTACCGCAGAGCGGAGGCATTGGACCTATATCGGCAGGCCGTCAAAGAGCAGCGCGAATACGCCGAGTGGATAGAGTTTGCAGACAGGCGGGTTAAGGAGCTGACCAAAACCGAAGAAGAAGGCACCAAGTGACGCAAGCAATCCAGGCGAGTTTTTGCCGTATGGTTTGGGCCTGCGCTGTAACAGGCCCATTTTTTATGGGTAAATGTTGTTAGGCCTTGAAAATAAAGTAGCCGAATTTGCCAAAATCAACGGGCTTTTTGATTCGACGGATAAGATTCTTTTGGCTGTATCGGGCGGCGCAGATTCAATGGCGCTGATGTACGCCATGTGTGCGCTTAAACGCCAGGGCGTTTTCAGCGGTGAGCTGTTCTGCGTTCACATAAACCATCAGCTAAGGCGGGGCGAAGCTGACGTGGATGAGGATTTTGTCGCTGCCCAAGCAACGAGACTCAACCTGCCCCTGACTACCAGGTGTGTGGATGTACGCGGTTTTGCCCGTGCTAATAAACTATCAATTGAGACTGCCGCCCGGCAGTTGCGAATTGCAAGTTTGCTGGATATTGCCGGGCACAATAACTGCGGCAGCATAGCAACGGGGCATCAAAAGAACGACAACGCAGAGACGGTTCTGCAGCGCCTTGCTCGCGGCACAGGCTTTCGTGGTCTTGCCGGCATCTGGCCAAAACGAGTCTTTGAGGATAAAATCAAGCCCGTCTCTCCACAGGATGCCTCCCGGCAGAGCAGGGTTGAGAGATTTGTAAGGCCGCTGCTATGTGTCACGCGGGACGAGGTCCTTCAGTATTTAGAGCGGCAAAATCTGAAGTGGCGCACAGACCACACTAATGTCGACTGCACGTACAGGCGAAACTACATTCGGCATCGGCTGCTTCCGGTGCTGCAACAGGATTGTGCCGGCTCGATTGTCGAGCAGCTGGCGGAACTGTCTCAATCAGCCCGCCGGCTTGACAGTATGGTCTGTCGGCGAGCAGATAAGGTGTGGCCGGATATGGCGGATTCGACCGGCGACAGCGTGGTTCTGAAATCGGAGAGTTTTCTGCCGGAGCATCCAGCCGTAAAGGTTGAGCTGATTCGGCGGAGTCTTGCTGCAATCGGAAGCGGCGAGAGAGATTTAACGCACCGGCACTATGAAACGATATGCCAGCTTGCCGGGCGGAACGTCGGCGGCAGAAGAATTGAGCTGCCGGGCGGATTTCTGGTACGGCGCGAATATGGAAGGTTAGTTTTTGCGCGGGTTGGAGAACCTCACGTAACACGTGGGGCTAAATATTTATCCGCCGGACGTACGGCGGATTTAGCCTGCGGTTTTACCGCAGGTTCTGTTGCCGAAGTGCAGAACTATCAGGGTGTCACACCGCAGATCCCGGGGCGGACAAGATTCGGCGACTATATTGTAGATGCGACTATTCTTGAGGCCGACGGAAATACGATGGAGATATTAAGGATGGATTCCTGCTTGCACAGGAATGACAGCGTGGGAGCAAGCAGATTTGTAGAGCGATTTGACCTGGAGCACTTGAATCTACCATTACTCGTTCGCCTTCGACAGACCGGCGACAGATTTTGGCCGTTAGGCTTGTCGGGCCAAAAGAAGGTGGGCAAATTCCTGACAGACGCGAAAGTGCCGCAAGAAATCCGGCGAACGGTACTTATTGTCGCCGACCGTGAAAAGATAATCTGGGTCTGGCCTATCCGAATAAGTGAGTCAGCCAAAGTCACCAATAAGACGTGCAAAATCCTTCAATTGCAGATTGTTGTTTAGCCGTCGCCGGTACCTTGTGCTTCGCAGAGTAGCAGGCGACGCCCGAACCGCCGAAAGAAAGGAAGGCGGCAGATGATAGATAGAAAGCAGTTATTGGAACATGCCAAGGCCAATGATGCCACCGACATACATATTTCCGCCGGCGCCCCAATCCTGTTCAGGGTCGGCGGCGAATTGGTTCCGGTCAGCAAAGAAACGTTGACCCCCGAGCAAAGCCGGGATATATCGTTAGAGCTACTGACCGAGCAGCAGAAAAGAGAGTTCCAGCAAAACCTGGACTACGACTTGATGCTGGCGGATGATAGCGGCAGATACCGTGTAAACGTTGGCTATTTTAATGGCACCGTGGGGGCCACCATTCGGATCCTTCCTACCANNGCCGCGAACAGTCGACGAATTGTCTCTGCCTGATACCGTTAAGGACCTTGCTCACAGAAGGAAAGGGCTGGTGCTAATAACCGGCAGTACCAGCCAGGGCAAAACCACCAGCATGGCGGCAATGATTGACGACGTCAATGCCACCTACAAAAAGCACATAATCACTATTGAGGACCCTATCGAGTACGTGCACACAAATAAAAGTGGCGTCGTAAGGCAGCGAGAAGTGGGAAGGGATACGCAGTCATTCTATACCGGACTGCGAGCCGCTCTAAGGCAGGACCCAGACGTTATCGCCATAGGCGAGATGAGAGACTATGAAACCATCAGGATAGCTTTAACCGCGGCAGAGACGGGCGTGCTGGTCTTTTCCACGCTTCACGTTATATCTATCGACAAGATTCTCGAAAGGCTTCTAAGCTACACGCCTGCCACCGATGAAGGTCAGTTACGGTTTCTTTTGGCTGAATCCTTGCAGGGCATAATTCACCAGGAATTGTTGCCCACGGTGAACGGTGAGCGACGAGTCGCCTGCGAAATTTTAGTGGTAACGGGGGCCGCCAAGAATATCATAAGAAGAAAGGGCGGATACTTTCTGCGAAGTGTAATCGAGACCGGCAAAAAGCACGGGATGGTCACGATGGTCGAGTCCGTCAACACGCTTCTTGAGAAGAAGATAATAACCGAAGGCGTTGCAAAAAGCGTCCTGGCGAACTATGAATGATAACAGAGAATAGATAAATGAGTGACTTTCATCAAACACGTCGTGCGTTTCTTAAATGCGCAAGCGCGGGCGCGGCTTCGTTGGTTTTCTCGGGTTATCCGAACGTCGCCGGGTTATTTGCAGCCCAGAGCCGCAAAGACCCGCCAAACATTCTTTTTTGCCTGGCGGACGACTGGTCCTGGCCGTACGCAAGTATCGCCGGCGATAAGGTTGTCAAAACGCCCACGTTCGACCGGGTGGCTCGCCAGGGCGTGCTATTTACCAACGCTTTTGTGACGGCGCCTTCATGTACGCCCTCACGCGGCTCGATCCTGACCGGGCAGTGGCACTGGCGGCTCGAAGAGGGCGGCAACCTCTGGGGCACGCTGCCGGCAAAATTCCAGGCGTATCCGGATTTGCTGGAAAAAGCAGGTTATCACGTGGGCTATACACGCAAAGGCTGGGGACCGGGGCAGGTCGAGCCGGGTGGGCGCACACGCAACCCGGCGGGGCCTCAGTACAAAACCTTCGAAGCGTTCCTGAAAGACCGGCCTAAGGGCAAGCCATTTTGCTTCTGGTTCGGCAGCACCGACC
>JAFNGF010000156.1 GCA_017885385.1 Planctomycetota bacterium | reverse complement strand
CGAGCGGCGAAGTAGTAGTCCTCCACGGCATAGCTTTGGCAAAGTTCTCCAGCCAGCATTAAAGCAATGTTGCTGTCCGAACGGATTGCCAGGCTCAATGCTCTTTCACATACGGCTGAAAGATTTACCAACGCTCCCAAGAGAACATAAGATGCCTGGCCCGCTGCGGATAGCGCGTGAGGAAAATTGGTGGAAGTGAATATGATTGTCGAATTCTCAATTTTTTGCTGCTCTAATTCCAGAGGAGAGTTGCCGTAGTCAAAGCCTTCCATCTTCTCATTGTGGCGTTCACCGATGAGAATTGCGTCCGTGGTGCCGGCAAGTCTGCGGGCCTCGCCCACGTCCGCACTGACCTTGCACCTTTTCGCGCCCATAGAAAACGCCGTAATCAGGTTAGTGCAGGCACGCAAAACATCCACGATTATGGCCACATCACCCTTGTCAGCTTGCTGGTTGTCTGCACGCCACCTCACATAGACTCTTGGTTTGCCACCTAAGCTCTTCCTATTCGTTCGGATTATCGTTTTGCCTGTCTGCGTCTTTTCGCCAGCCCCTCTTTCTTTCTGCCCCTTGTAGCTCCGATCAGCGGTTCGGCAGGGAACAGGTTTAGCTGCCGAGCTGGAATGTTCACCGAATCTATGCGTACTTTTACCGATTGACCAAGCCGGACGGTATATCCAGAGCGCTCGCCGGTAATGCAGTGTGCTCTTTCGTTGTATTGCCATTGGTCTGGGCCCAGGTCTTCCTTGCGGATAAGGCCTTCGATGCCGAATTTCCGCGACTGCACAAATACGCCAAAGTTCGTAAGACCGGTAACGACACAGTCAAGCTCGTCACCGATTCTTTTGCTCAACATCTGCAATATAAGCACCTTTGTCAGATCTTTTTCGGCGTCCTCCGCTCGTTGCTCGGTGAAGGTGATGTGCTCTCCCATTTGGAGCAAATCCTGGCCGGCTGCGATTTGCTTGGCCCGATCCAAGCGATTTTGCAGGTGGCACTGCAAAGTCCGATGAACGAGCAAATCTGCGTATCGGCGTATGGGGCTGGTAAAGTGACAATAGTGAGTCGAAGCAAGCGCATAGTGGCCTATATTCAGCGGGGCGTACCGTGCTTTTTCCAGGCTTCGCAGCACCGCTAAATTTATCGCCAGCTCACAGTCAGCCCCTTTAACAGCAGCCAACAGATCCTGTATGGCGGCACGGCCAGGGTTTCGCGGCATGCTAAAGCCGAACCCTCGGACAAGCTGGGCGAGATTTTTCACGCTCAAAGCATCCGGCTCCGGATGAATCCGCCGTATAAAAGGAACATTCAGCCGATCCAGAAGTGACGCCACCGCCTCGTTGGTCTCGACCATAAACATCTCGATTATCGTGTGCGGATAGCTGGTGTCGGCGGGATGGGCGTCCACAACCCTTCCCGACTTGTCGATTACCAGTTCCGTCTCAGGCAAATCCAGATGTATCATTCCATCTTTAATTCGTCGGCTTTCAATCGTCCGGCTCAGCGTCTCCATATTCTTTAGCAGCTCAAGCACCCCAGGTTTGGCATCTTTTGTGTGCCCCTTCAGGATCTTGTCCGCCTGCTGGTAAGTTAGGCGCTGTGTCGAGCACATAATGCTGTTGGCAAACTTGCGGGATAAAACGTTGCCCTCCGGGTCGTAGGTCAAATACACGCTTTTGACAGACCGTTTCTGGCCGGGCTGAAGACTACAAACGCCGTTGCTTAATACCTCCGGCAGCATAGGCAGGGTTCTGCCGGGCAGATAAATGCTGTTTCCTCGATTTTTTGCTTCTGCGTCCAGCGGGGAATCGGCCGGCACAAAGTGACTCACATCCGCAATGTGGACTCCCAATATCCAGTTACCTCTCGCGTCTCTTTCAAGGCTTATCGCGTCGTCAAAATCCTTCGCATCCGGCGGATCGATCGTGATGATCACTTTGTCAGTTATATCCCCTCGGTCGTCAAGCCGCTCCGGGTCGAATCCGCCAGCGGCTTCGTGCGCCTGATCGAGACAGTCAGCGTCGAATCCGCTGGGCAAGTGATACCGGCGGATTATCGATTGTGTCTCAGCTTCATACTGTCCGGCTCTTCCAAGCACCTCAATAATAACGCCCCGTGCCAGATATTTTCCGGTAGGGTAGGAGAGTATTTCTACGACCACCTTGTCTTTCTGCCTGGCGTTTTTTGCGCCGACATCGTCGACTGAAATTGGCTTCACGAAGCTGCTGCCGTCCGGCTGAACAATCCATCCGTCAGGCTCTTTCAGCAGGGTGCCGACGAATCTGTTATTCGCCCGTTCAAGGACCTCAATTACCTGGCCTGTGTACCGAGGCAGGCCGGCCCGTTTGCCCTTGCTGACGACTCGGGCAGTAACTGTGTCCCCGGTCATTGCGCCGCCGGCCGCACCTTCGGGCACAAACAGGTCGTCGTGCGAGGTCGGCTCAAGCGGCATCACAAAGCCGAAGCCTTTGCGGTTGGCTCTGAATGTTCCTATGATAAGACCGGATAGCGCCGGCGGCATAATCAGGTTGCCCGCACCTATGACTATGTGACCGGCCCGGCGCAGGTGTTCAAGGGTCTGCTTGAATTGTGGATAATCTTCCGGACTTACGGCTAAAGCCCTGGCCAACTGTCCGGCCTTTAGGGGTCGATAATCAGGATGCTTCAACAGCTCGATAATTCGCTTTTCAAGAGCTTCGGGCATTTGTAATGAGGTGCATCTCGTGCAGCGTGTTTTTATTGTTACCGACCGTTGGCGGTTCACGACGGTTGAGGCTGCTGTGTCGCCTTTGCCTTGAGGCTATTCAGTCTTTTGGCAAGGCGTGATTTCTTTCGGGCAGCGGTTTTCTTATGCATGGTGCTGGTGGCAGCAACCTTGTCCAGCTTCTGGGCTACAAGCCGGTACTGTTCGCTCGCTGCTTCGATGCTTGCGCTGCTCAGTGCGGTCTCAAAACGCTTGATTTGGGTTTTCACCTGACTTTTCCGTGCGCGATTGATCAGCCTTCTTTTCACGTTTTGTCTGACTCTCTTTTTTGCCGATAACGAATGTGCCACTTTGGTCTCCTACTAAATCGGTATATAGATTTCGGATAAAGGCTACCTAAATCCTCGAGCAATTATGTTAGGGCTTTACCCTTGGCCTCATACCAAACGTACAGATGAAAAAGGGGATTCACAAATCTATACTCACCCTTAACCTCCGCGTCGTCAACAATCCCAAGTTTTTTTATTCTATTAAGAAAATTGTCCAAGTTTTTCTGTTCGTCTGCCGGTATTTCCTTAAGAAGGTCTTGCCGTTTGAAAGGTCCACCTATAGGAAGTTTCTTACCTATTCGCCAGAGAATAGAAGAATACGTCTTACTTCTCAACACTCTAGATATCTGTGGGTCGATGTATTTCTTGCCGACAGTCCTCGCGGCCTCCTCTATGCCCTGCTTCGCATCACCGCGATCAATATTGTTATCTGTGTCCTGCCAGAAAACCGCATCACCGACTTCGTGCATGAGCATTGGATACCCGCCTGACAGTTGGACCATAAGAGATAGCGCCTCATTCGCCACAGTAATCGATTCTTCTGCAAAAGTCTTCCCGAAGAACTCTCTGGATTCACTTTCATCCATAAGAGGCAGGTCGATAATATCAAAAATCCTCGCCACTGAGGGCTGATGTTTTATCATCTCATCCCTTCTTTCTGGTAGCCCGACGAGAACCAGAAGAATCGGCAATGACTTACCCGAAGTTGCTAGCTCATCAACAAAACTTTTGAGAAACGGAGAAAACTGTGGAATGTCGGTGAGGCCATTGAGGTCATCTAATATGAGAAGCAATCCTTTCTTTCCACTGTCTTTGACCTCGTCAGTTATCTTTCTTAGAATCGGAATAAAATTGTTTACTAATGTTTGTAACTCCCTTTTATCTTTTGTAAATTCAACTTCCACACCAAAGAGTGTCACTCCTTTTATGTAATTACTAAATCCCTTTTTTAACTTGTCAAATAAGGATTTATCTGTGCAGTCCTGCAAAAGTCTCTGGAAAATTGCTCCCATCATATCTTCTAAGTTGTTGATCCCACCCAAATGGCAGTGACTTCCGACGAGACTGTATTCCTTCTCTGCAAGGGATCTAACAAATCCCGCAAGAGAACTTTTTCCGATGCCGCGCTGTCCACTGATGAATATATTCTCATTCCTCCCAGAAATGGTTTGCCTAACGGCTCTTTCTATGCGTTGTATCTCTTTTGTTCGAGCTACAAAATACTCGGGTTGAACGGGCTTTCCTGGCGTAAAGGGACTTTCTTTTGTAAGAATATCTGCCATTTTCAGGTCTCTTTTCCACTTTCGCGCAGTTTATCGACTCGCTGGCTGGCATCCTTGTAGGCAAAATCAACTTGAGCGATTTTGCGATAAAGCTCCAGTGCCTTTTCCTTCTGGCCATGCTCTTCGTACGCGCGGGCCAGATTGTATCGCAATTCCTTGGCTACGTCGTCGTCTTTTATCTCATGGGATTCTATCGCCTCGTTGAAAACATCTATTGCATCTGTAAGCCAGCCCTTCAGAAAAAAGCACAGGCCTATCTTATTCATCGCTGAGATCTTGCGTCTTGGATCTTTCTGGGCGTCTTGGAGTAAAGGTATCGCTTCGTTGTATTGCTTGTTCTGCATCAAACGAACGGCGTACTCATACTTGGCCGGCAGGTCGGTAGGATAGTTCTGCACGCTGAGGCGGAAGTGCTCCAGCTCAAAGTGGTTTAGCTGTGCCGACAGCTCTGCCAGAGCGGACTTGGCTTGAGCATCATCCGGGTTAGCCTCGACAGCAGCTTTGGTCTTCCTTATTTTGCGCTGGAGCTGTTTTATTTTTATCTGGCCGGCACGCTGCTTGAAACTGAAATCCTGCTTGGTTTTATAAGCGTTCTCCAGCAATTGGATCGCCTCATTCTCTGCCTCGTCGGTTCGCAGAGCCGACAATGCCTGGGCCAAATCGTAGATATTCCGTGACAGGCTTGGATCTCGGGCAAAGTCTTTTCTGGCCCGCTCGACAGCCGCCTGGCGATAATCCTCGGTCTGAACGACGCGGTACTGACCTTGAAGACTTTCCTGGGTCTCGCGGTCTTTGATGGAGTTTCTGAAGTCTCCTTCTTTGTCGTATCTACCCTTGGCCATTGTCAGTTCTGCAGAGAGGTTCTTGAACTCGTCAGCCAAGTCTGCGTCATTAGGCCTGAGTTTGCAGGCCCGCTGACATGCTACAACCGCCTTATCGAATTCCCCCAGCGCTGCGTACGAATCCTTCAGGAGGATATACGTCTGGGCGGACGGTTTCTGTGCAGCATTGTTGGTCTGAAATATAAGATTTGCGATCCAGCTTGCGGTTCTTTTATAGCCGCCTGCGGCCGCCGCCCTTAGCATTGCCTCAGCATAGGGCAGATGCTGCGGGTCTTTGGCAAAGAGATATTCAGCGTTAAGCATTTGCTCCAGCGGAGTCTTACCCCTTAGCCGCTTCATTTTCTCCATCACCGAGGGCTTTTTGCCGCCCTTTCCATGTCGCTGTAGAGCCAGCTCGCAAAGCGGCAGATGTCCCTGTTCGACCGCGTCAGGGGCGTAGCGCAGACCTTCAAGGTACAGGTCGATCACATAATCGAGATTACCTGTCTCGGTTATCTCCCGGGCTTTTTCAAAAAAGGCCCGAGCCTTATCTGCTGCCTGGGCGTTATCTTCTTCTGGCATAAGGCCTATCAGATACTTCTTCCATACACTACTTGCGCCGGCTATCGTAATGTTCGGCTTAGGTTTGTCAACGAATAAATCCTTGTAGAAAAAACCGAGCCGTGGTATATACCATACCGCATAGACAAAACGTAACGCAAGGTTTACGGAGAGTTGAAATGGTAACGGCGTTAGAGTTATACGATCCCCAGATTTACGAGCTTATACGACAAGAGGAAACACGCCAGAGCGGTGCAATCAGGCTCATCCCGTCGGAGAACTACGTGTCCAAAGCCGTCATGCAGGCCAGCGGCAGCTGCTTGACTAACAAGTATTCCGAAGGCTACCCCGGTCGCAGATATTATGAGGGGCAGCAGGTAACCGACCTTATCGAGAGAATAGCCCAGGAAAGGGCGAAGAAACTTTTCAAGGCCGACCACGCAAACGTCCAGCCTTATTCGGGTTCAGTCGCCAACCTGGCTGCATACGCGGCCCTGGTGAACCCCGGCGATACCATTATGGGCATGTCCCTTGTTGACGGCGGCCATCTGACCCACGGATGGACGGTTTCTCACACCAGCAGATTCTACAAGTCGGTGCTCTATCCGGTGAACCCTCAGACAGGCAGATTGGACTTTGACCAAATTGAAGCGTTGGCAAAAAAGCATCGTCCAAAGATAATCATTTCCGGCGCGACCGCCTATCCGCGAGAGATTGATTTCGAAATATTCGGCCAGATCGCCAAGGCCGTAGGTGCCTACCACGTTAGCGACATAGCGCACGTTGCGGGCCTGGTCGTCGCCGGCATCCATAAAAGTCCTGTGCCATACGCCGATATAGTCTCTACGACCACGCACAAAACCTTGCGCGGGCCTCGCGGCGGAATGCTGCTGTGCAAAAAGGAGCACGCGGAAAACGTCGATAGATCGGTCTTCCCCGGCTTGCAGGGCGGCCCACACATGCACACACTGACCGCCGTGGCCGTAGCTATGGCTGAAGCCAACACCCCGGAGTTTGTTGCCTACGCAAAGCAGATAGTTAAAAATGCAAGAGCCCTCGCGGAAAAGCTCCTGGAGTATGGATTCAACCTCGTAACCGGCGGGACGGACAATCATTTGCTCCTCATCGATTTGCGGAATAAAAATGTCCCAGGCAAAAAACTGGCAAAGGCTCTGGATAGAGCCAGAATCGTCACCAATTACAACACCATACCGAGCGATCCTGCTCCGCCGGCCAATCCGAGCGGCTTGCGCATAGGCACGCCGGCCATTACCACGCGAGGTATGAAAGAGCCGGAGGTCCGACAGATAGCTACGCTCATAAACAGGGTCGTGGAGAACATTGACGATGAGTCGGTAATCGAGGATGTTGCCAAAGAAGCGTTGCTTTTGTGCTCACAATTTCCTGTGCCGGACCATTTTATCGTACCGAATAAGAACGCATCCAAGCTATAGCCGCGAGCGTAAGCGAGCGGACGTTTAGCCAGCACATCCTTTGACCCGGCTCAGAGCTTGCCCCGAGTAGAGCCGAGGGGACAGGCCTGCGGTGCCGGTAGAGGACAGAAAACAGATGACAGAAGACGGAGGACGGAAAGCAGATTACAGACGACAGATGACGGACGAGATACGAACGACGATATACGATATACGAGCGACGAATCTGTTTGCCGGGAATTGCGGGTTTGAAACATACTCTCTACTGAATAAATAACTCAAAGGTGGGTAAGACAAATTTGGTAGTTTTCTCCAGAAAGTGTATAATTTAATAAATATTTCTGAAAAATGAGACGTGTATATAAGATCCTCGGCGTTGAATAGATATGGAGCGAATAAAAGCCAAAATTACTCCCAAAGTGATGGAATGGACCCGGGAAAAATCGGGTTATAGTCTTGAGGATGCAGCCAGAAAAATTGGCAGATCACCCGAGGAAATAAGAGCATGGGAGACGGGAGAGTTAAAGCCAACACTTGCTCAGGCATGTTTGGCATCAAAGGTCTATAAGAGACCCTTATCAGTGTTTTTTCTTCCTGAACCCCCCAAAGACTTCGATACCCTAAGAGATTTTCGCACACTTCCGCAAGGTGTACCAGAAGAATATAGCCCGGAATTGTCTTTTTTAATAAGAAGACTCCAAAGCCGTCAGCAGTGGCTAAGTGAGTTTTTAGAAACGGAAGAGTACGAGCCGCTTGATTTCATAGGGTCTGGATCCCTAAGTGACACTCCGATTGAATTGGCAGAAAAAATCCGTAAAAAGCTTGGTATTGAAACCAGCAAAATTATTTCCTGTAGGACGAGGGAAGAGGCTTTGCAACTGTGGATAGGTCACGTTGAAGAAAATAGCATTTTTGTATGTCAAGGAGGTAATTTAAGATGGGAAAAAATTCATGTAGAAGAAGCAAGGGGGTTTGTACTTGCGGATAATTATGCACCATTTATCTTTATTAATGCTCAAGATGCAAAAGCTGCTCAACTTTTTACTCTTGCACACGAACTGGTTCATCTTTGGATAAACGAACCAGGTCTTTCTAACCGGGAGCCAATAATAAGACCTACATCAGATACTGAAAGAATTGAAATTTTTTGCAATAGAGTCTCGGCGGAGATGCTTGTACCTGAAAATCTCTTTGCAAAACGATGGCAAGTTGAACATAAAGAGAAACCACTTTTGGAAAAAATCAATTCACTTTCTATATATTTCAAAGTAAGCAGAGAGGTTGTTGCCCGTAAGCTTTTAGACCAACGTATAATTACACAAAGTAAATACTTAGAATTAGTAAAAGTATTTAGAAAAGAATTGATGGACCTCAAAGAAAGAGAAAAAAAAGAGAGAGAAAAAAGAGAAGGTTTTCCTGATCCTCATAGAATTAAACTAATGAATAATGGCATAGCTTTTACTCGAATTATTCTGAGCGCTTATAAAAGTGGAGAAATATCAGGCAGTGAGACATCTGGTCTTCTTGAGATTAAGCTAAACTTCCTTCCTAAAGTTGCTCGATTTGTTGGCTTGCCATTTCCACGATGGGGAGAGGCAAGATGATATATAGCCTTGACACTAATGTTTTCATCGAAGCTTGGAACAAATACTATGCGTTTGAAATCTGTTCTGACTACTGGGACAAGCTCGATGAATTAGCTAAAGACGGTATCATTTTTGCGACTGAATTAGTAAAGACAGATATTGCCAAAAAAGATGATAATTTATATCAATGGATATCATCACGTGATCATTTGTTCCGGGCGATTAATGATGATGTTCAAGATTGCCTCAAGCGGATATTTGAAACGGAAGCTCATCGAAGATTGGTAGATAGTTCTAAATTCAGGTCAATGGCCGATCCTTGGGTTATCGCACATGCAATGGCTGAAAATGCTGTTGTTGTTACAAAAGAGAAATTTGAAACACACTCAACCAAAAGAATAAAAATTCCTAATGTCTGTAAAGCTATGGGTATTGAATGGATCGATGATTTTGAGTTAATCAGGCGCTTGGGAATTAAATTTTCGATTTCTGTAATTGATGACCAGAGGTAGTTATCTATTTTTAGCTGCTAAGATGATTTTTCTGGCGAATTTTCCGGAAGGCAAAACAAGGATTGGTTAATTGGTTGATTGGCTAAATGGTTATTCGGCGGGTTAGAGGACAAAATGAGACGGGCTCCGCGTTGAGCGGAGCCCGTTGGTTTTTCGAGCGTGTTGCTTTGCATTAACCAGGGATTACGTTGGTCGCACAGGGGCCTTTTTTGCCCTGTCCGATCTCGAACTGGACCTTCTGGCCTTCCGCGAGACTCGTATAGCCGCTCATCTTGATCTCCGAGTGATGAACGAACAGGTCATCGCCGACCTCATCGGGCGTGATAAACCCAAAGCCTTTTTTCTCGTTAAACCATTTTACTGTACCTGTACTCACTTCTGTGCTCCTTCGGCCTGTCAATGGCCGTAAATTGTGTCTCTCGGATTTTTTGAAGAGGATATTCTTGAGAGACGTGAGAATATACCCTACTCAAAGAAGTATTATACTGTGAGAACTATCCGGGGTGCAATAAAAATAAATTAAAAATAATCATAACGAGAGAAAAAAAACCCGCAACAAACCCGTCCTGAGCCGGGTCGAAGGATTGCGGGGCTAAACAGCGTACAGCACGGTTTTTGGGCTGCATTTGATTATTTCTGATTGACAATCGCAAGTCGACAGCATAAAAGAGTACGGTCTGAATAATTTCTTTTTGGAGGAATACACAATGAAGCAGACAGGATTGTACAAGATGGTTGGGTTTGTTGCGCTTATGGTTTTGGTGGTGCCGTTGGCGGCGATGTCGGCTGAGCCGGCTGAGAAAGGAATTACTGGAGACTGGCTGCTCAAGGTTGATTTCAATGGCCAGCAAATGACTTCGATTCTGTCCTTCTCCAAAGACAAGGAGGGTAAGCTGGCCGGTCAGTGGATCAGCTTCTTTGGACTGGGTGAGCTGAGCGATATTAAGTATGAGGGAAATAACCTCAGCTTCCTACAGGTCAGTCGATTCGGCGACCAGGAATTCAGGATGAACTTTGCCGGGACGCTCGATGGTGACAAAATATCGGGAACCTTATCGAGTGATAGGGGTGAGTCTAAGGTCGAGGGCCAGCGTGTAAGACCGATGCCGGCAGCGGTTGGCAATTGGGAAATGAAGGTCAAGATGGGCGAGCGCGAATTCACCGCCACGCTGGTCGTAAAGGCTGACAAAGAGGGCAAACTCACCGCGGACTGGCAAAGCCAGTTCGGCGAACACCAGATCAGCGATGTCCAGTTCAAGGACGGCAAACTGACGTTCAATCGCACGAGCAAAATCCAGGATAGCCAGTTTGAATCGACCTTCGAGGGAACGGTCAAGGCGGATACGCTTTCCGGAACATTCAAGAGCGAGCGGGGCGAGAGTGCAGCAGAAGGAAAACGGATCGGGGCTGCCCTTATAGGCAAGTGGGAGCTTGAAATCACATCGGAACGCGGCACCCGCAAACAGATACTGCAGGTCAACCCGGATTTGAGCGGTATGTACGGGTCAATGCCCGTTAAGAAGATCAATCTCGAAGGCGACCAGGTGACTTTCCAGATAGTGCTCGAGTTCGGCGAGCAGAAATTCGAAATCAGCTTCGCGGCAAAACTTGAAGACAACAAGCTTACTGGAGAGACGACCAGCTCAAGAGGCACCCAAAAAGTGACCGGCAAGAAGGTCATTGCGGCAGGTAAGAAAGCCTAAGTGTACGCCGGCTTCGGTGTCAAAGTCAAACGGGCTCCGACTTTAGCGGAGCCCGTTGGTTTTTCGAGCGTGTTCCTTTGGATTAAACAGGGACTACGTTGGTCGCACAAGGGCCTTTTTTACCCTGTCCGATCTCGAACTGCACCTTCTGGCCTTGCTCGAGTGTAGCGTAGCCGCCCATCTTGATTTCGGAATGATGAACGAACAGGTCATCGCCGGCCTCATCGGGCGTGATAAACCCAAAGCCTTTTTTCTCGTTAAACCATTTTACCGTACCTGTACTCACTTGTGTGCTCCTTTGGCCTACAAACGGCCATAAATCTTGTCTCTCGGATTTTTTGAAGAGGATATTCTTGAGAGACGTAAGAATATACCCTACTGAAGAGGATTATACCGCGACTACCAGCCGGGGTTCAACAAAAATAAAAAATAATTATAGCGAAACTGTTTGGCATTTTTTTCTTGGCGTTGCCCTAAACCCGTCCATTATACTGCGGGCGAAGAAGCATAAGGCGGGCGACGGAAGGCAGAGGCTTTGTTCTGCGTCGTCGCAGCGCGGGCCGGCACGCCTTACGTATGGTGGGCCGGCTAACGAGATGGAGCCGCCAGCCGCCACAGACGAAGGACGAGAGACGACCGCATGGCCCAAGAGGAACAGATACTCGTTGTCGAGCGAAGAGTCCTCGAACAAATAGGGATGTTTCAGGGACTTGCTTTTGACGTGGAGCGCTATCTGCGCAATATCTTCGTTCAGGGCGTTCCCCGCTTTATGCCCAGGTGGCAGGCGGAAAAAGACCCCGCCTATAAGCAGATCATTCCATACGTGATTATGACTTACGACGGGAAGTACCTTAGCTATGTTAGGGGAAGGCGAGCCGGCGAGACCCGCCTTGTCGGGAACAGGTCTATCGGCATAGGAGGGCATATAAATCCCCGTGATGACATGCCCTTATTCAATGCCGACTTCTACCAGACCTACATTACCGCCGTTGAGCGCGAGGTCGCGGAGGAAGTGTCTGTGCAAGCGCACCACAGTGACCATATCGTTGCCTTGCTCAATGACGACTCCAACGATGTTGGGCGTGTGCACCTTGGGATCGTGCACTATTGGGTTTTGGACTCATCACAGGTCGGTAAGCGCGAGCAGATGATCAGCCAGATGGCCTTTATGACGCTTGGGCAGTTGCAGGAAGTGCGAGATACTCTGGAGACGTGGTCGCAGTTGTGCCTCGACAATCTCGCCGAGATGTGTAAACGGGCACAACCTTAGCTACGCTTTGCGAGTGTTGGACCAAGCTCTGCCGGTCCTACACGATTTTTTTCTGTCAACCGATGAGCGAGGACGAACGTCTCTACCGATAGATGCGTAACCGGAACTCGAATGAAAGGGGAATATCATGGACTCTGTGAACTACCTCAAAATCGCAGCTATCGTTCCTCTCTTTGCGGCCTGTTCCGCGCTGGCGGAACCATCTTTAACGATCTACAACCAGGATTTTGCAGTTGTACGTGATAGCCTGAATCTCAATCTGGTGCAGGGAACCAATGAGGTCCGCGTCACAGACATCACGGCGCATTTGGAGCCGGACTCCGTGATTCTGCGCGATCCAAAAGGCAAGCACGCCATACAGATTCTCGAACAAAACTACCGGGCCGACCCTGTCTCCGAAGGATTGCTGCTGTCGCTGTATGAAGGAAAGGAAATCGACTTCCTGGTCGTCGGCGAGAAAGGCGATGAGAGAATCGTCCGCGGCAAGATCGTTCGCAGCGGTTACGTCCCACATCAGTTGGGCATACGCCGCTACGGGCAGGAGTATGCGGCACGCCAAATGGCGTACACGACAGGTGCGACCGGCCAGCCCATCATAGAGGTAGACAAAAAGCTGCGTTTCAGCCTGCCCGGCAGGCCGCTTTTCCCATCACTTGCGGATGATACGATCTTGAAGCCTACGATTCACTGGCTGCTCCAGGCCGATAAGAAGGCAAGGTTTGATGCGGAACTATCCTATATAACCGGCGGCATGAGCTGGGAAGCCGACTACAGTATGCTCGCTCAGGAAAAGGGCGATACAATCCAGGTCATTGGCTGGGTGACAATGGACAATCAAAGCGGCAAAACCTTCAATAACGCGCGAATCAAACTTATGGCCGGCGACGTCAGCAAAATCCAGCAGCCAGATCGCTCACGTTATGGAGGTTATGCCGGCATGGAGATGGCTTCCCAAAGCGCACCGTGGCAACCTCCTGTGACGGAAAAGGCGTTTGAGGATTATCATCTCTACACGTTGGAGCGGCCAACCACGCTTCACGACCGTGAAACCAAGCAGGTTGAGTTTCTACGCGCAGAGGGCGTGAAAAGCGAACGGCTATATGTCTACGATGGCGTCAAGATCGATTATGCCCGCTACCGCGGCTGGAACCCGCAGAGTGTCCTACAGGAGAGGGACTATGGCACACAGTGCAATCCGAAAGTATGGGTCATGCGGGAATTCAAGAATTCCAAGGAAAACCATCTGGGCATCCCTTTGCCGCGCGGGCTTGTGCGATTCTACAGGCAGGATGACGATGGGCAATTAGAGTTCACCGGCGAGAACTTCATCGACCACACGCCGCGGGATGAGACCGTCCGCGTTTATACAGGCAACGCCTTCGACCTGGTGGGAGAAAGACGCAGAACGTATTACAAGATTGACATATCCCAGCAGTGGCTGGATGAATCATTCGAAATCAAGGTACGCAATCGCAAGGAAGACGGCTCTGTAGAGGTCAGGGTGGTTGAGCATCTGTATCGGTGGCTGAGCTGGGAGATTGTAGAGAAGTCGGACAGCTTCGTGAAGACCGAGAGCCAGACCGTCGAATTTCGCGTCAATATCCCCGCAGGACAGGAAAAAGTTATTACTTATAAGGTGCATTACACTTGGTAAAGACAACCTGCAGGGCCGACGAATTTTTGCTATCCCACGGATCGTCGCTGGTCCGAGGTATAAAAGGTTTCGGCAGCGGCTGGGTAGAAAGGGCAGGGGTCATTTCTTTTCTCTTGTCTGGGTTTGAAGTTTCTTTAGCCGGCTGGTTCCCTCTTGCCAATATTCAAGTCGCTGCTCGAATGACTTTCCTTCAAGCTGTTTACGCACCGATTCTGCGCCGCGTCTTTTCATTTGTACGCAGTCAAACGTCTTGGTCTTCATATTCGACCACCTCCAGAGGTGAATAAATGGCAATCTCCTTGTAGCCATGCAGGGTGTTGACCGCATTGTACATAGGAATCTTCTGAAAGTTCACAATGTCCTTGAAGTTCCAGCTCACAATCAGCGAAGCTTGTGAAAGAGCTGCCACTGCCACATGCAAAGCATCTGGAGAATGTTTCTCAGATAGAACTCCCGCATCTATGTAAGCTTGCTGCAGCTTCAGGGTTTCGGCTGTGACCTCGGCAATATCCGCGACCGGCAAAATGTCGAGAAATAGCTCTTGGACCCTCTTAGGCCCGGCCCGGATCTCTTGCCTGACCAGTTCGGATGTCACTAAGGCAAATTTTGCCTTTCTAACAGCCTTAAAGAAGGCCTTGCTGGGTCTTTCGAATTCCTCATCGAACACGNNACGGACGTGTCGGCATATACTCTTATGGTTCTCTCGAAGGGCATACAGTTGTTATCATTATAGCGGCCGGGCAGCCTTATTCAAATAAAAAAAACCCTCAGAGCAGGCCTTGACGCGCCGGGCAGAAAGGCATATTATTGTTATGCGTATGGATGTTATAGGGCGGAAAATTGCGTTCGTGCTGGCAGCTTTGGTCGGCTCTTGCCTGATAGCCGGCTGTGGCAGAGCCGGCGTCGATAAATCAAAAGGGCTTGCACCTGCGAAAGACCTCGGCACTACTATCGAGTCACTGGCAGAAATAGTCACGCCTGAGTCGATCCCCGTCGAAGGCTATGGGCTGGTAGCCGGGCTAAGCGGGACAGGTTCAGCGGAGTGTCCGCCCCAGATTAGAGCTTATCTTGTGCGATACATTCAAACGCAACTGCCTCAGAGCGGTGTGAACGTTGAAAAGCTCATTAACAGTACTGATACCGCGGTTGTACAGATAGAAGCAGTAATGCCGGCGGTAGCCTGGAAAAACCAATACTTCGATGTAAAAGTAACTGCCTTGCCGGGGACGCGAACAACCTCGCTGGAACACGGCTGGCTGTACACCGCAGAGCTCAAAGCCAGAGGAACCTTTGGCATAACTACGAGAGTTTTAGCAAATGCTGAAGGGTCGGTCTTCGCAGACAAGATCGGTGCTGCCGCAACTGATAATAGGGTCGGATATGTCTTAGCCGGCGGAAAGGTTCTTAGCCAGCAAAGGATAAGCCTGGAGCTTCGCCGTCCCGACTTTCGGACCGCGAGCCGTATCCGCAATCGGCTGAACGAACGTTTTGGGTTGGGCGCGGCTGAGGCAGTTTCTCCTGCTCGGATTGAGCTGATGGTGCCTGCTAAGTACAGGGGCCGAGAGCAGAGATTTATCGCGATGGTCAGGGCGATGTACCTTGATCAGACGCCGGAAATCACTAAGGAAAGGATAATGACGCTTGTTAAGGAGCTTGCAGTTTCTCAGGATAAGCAGACCAGTGAGATCGCTCTTGAGACCATCGGCAGTGCAAGCATTGATAAAGTGGGTGTTTTGCTGAGCTCGTCCAACGAAGAGGTGAGGTTCCGAGCAGCCAGATGTATGCTCAGCCTGGGCAGTCAGCAGAGCATGGAGACGCTCAGGCAGATTGCTGTGGATAAGAATTCTGCATATCGGCTCGATGCGTTGCGGGCGATGGCTGTACCAGCGGCGCAGGACTATGCACCAGCCGTATTACGCAGGCTGCTGCTTGACAGCGATTTTAACATCAAGCTGGCTGCATACGAGCAGTTACGGGAACTGGACGACCCCGCTTTGACACGGGAGCGCATCGGGCGTAGTTTCTTTCTGGAACAAATCGCACAGAGCAGAGAAAAGGTGATCTTTGTCTCTCGCAGCGGGCAGGCGCGAATCGCGATATTTGGCGCTCCAATATTGTGTCACGACGATATTTTTGTGCAATCAGCCGAGGGCGATATAATACTGAATGCCCCGGCTGGGCAAAAATATATTTCACTAATACGCAAGCATCCCAAACGACCCAGCGTAATAGCACAGTTGAAAAGCTCGTTTGAGCTCGCTGATATTATTCGAACACTCTGTGAGGAGCCGTCGACCAAAGCTGAGTCCGCCGGAGGCGGACGCGGTTTAGGGGTCTCGTATGCCGAGGTGATAGCCCTGTTGAAGCAGATGTGTGAGAAAGGTGCTGTAGAAGCCCAGTTTCGCCCCGGACCCTTGCCGAAAATCGGGTAATTGTCAAGAAATCGCAAACCATTGGCCGACAATAATAGTGCCCGAAGAGGGGATAGCGTATAGTATTTAGCCCCGCAATCTCTCGACCGGGCTCGGGACAGGTTTATTGCGGGGTTCGCGGCCATCAGCATAAGGTGAGAAATGAGACTGGAAAAAATCGTTCTTGATGGATTCAAAAGTTTCGCAGACAAAACGGAATTTGCCTTCGATTCCTCGATAACCGGTGTTGTGGGACCTAACGGCTGCGGCAAAAGCAATGTTGTCGACGCGGTAAAGTGGGTCCTCGGAGAACAGAGTGTCAAGAGCCTGCGAAGCGACCAGATGGCCGATGTAATATTCAGTGGAAGCGGCAGCAGAAAACCCGTGGCGACTGCTGAAGTAAGCCTGGTTCTCTCCAATCGTGACGGCAGCGGAACAGGCCGGCTGCCGATCGACGCCGACCAGGTGCAGATATCGCGCAGAATATACAGAAGCGGAGAAAGCGAATATCGGATAAATAGTAAAATGTGCCGGCTGAAGGATATTCGAGAACTATTTATGGACACAGGAGTTGGCACCAGGGCCTACTCGATTATTGAACAGGGACAGATTGAACAATTAGTGAGCGCATCGAAGACAGATAGAAGGGCTGTCTTTGAAGAGGCAGCCGGCATAAGCAAGTACAAAGTGCACAAGAAAGAAGCCCTTCGTAAGCTGGAACGTACGGAGCAAAACCTGCTTCGGCTTGCAGATATACTGGGCGAAGTCCAGAAACAGTTGCGAAGCGTCAAACTCCAGGCCGGCAAAGCAAGAAGTTATCTGCAATATACTCAAAGGCTGAAAGAGCTGCAGGTTACTTATTCGCTGGTCGAGTACGCCAAGAATGATGCCGAGCTGAAGGAGCGAAAAAGTGCCCTTGCGAAGCTCCAGGAGCAGCTGGCGCAGGTCGCTGGTGAGCTTGCCAAGAACGATACTTTGGTGAGCAAGCTGGGCGAACAGAAGATCGAGGCGGAGCACAAGTTAAGTCGGATCGACAATTCGCTGGTTTCCATCCAGAGCAAAATCGAGCAGCAGCTTCAGCGTATCGAGTTCTTGCGCACGAGAATTGAGGAGCTGCGGCAGAGAAAAGTAAGCGCTTCCCAGCGTATCGAAGAGCTGCAAGGGCAAAAAAACGCCCTGGCGGAAAATCTGTCTCGGCACACATGTGAGCTGGAGAGCTGTGAAAGTGTGCTAAAAGAGAAAAACCAGGCCATTGACCAGGTTCAGGAGGCTTTGCGAGAGATAAGTGCGGCGTCTCTGGCGCTCCAAGCGGAATTGGAAGATAACAAATCCGGCATCATCGACATAGTCAGAAGAACCGCACAACTCCACAACGAGATCCAGAGCGTATCTGTTTACCGGAACAATTTGACGAGCCAAAAGGACCGTCTTGCCAGCCGGGCTGAAAATGCCAGGGCTGAAATTGAAAAATTGCTCACCGACAAGGCGCAGCACAAAGCCCGTCTGGACGATATCGAAAAGGTGCTGAGCGAGCTGCATCGCAGCCTCGAATCAAAACGCAGTGACGCAGAGGTGCTGGACTCCGCCATCGCGGTAGAGGGCAAGCGGCTGGCCCAAAACAAGGAAACACGAAGCGCGCTGACCGGGGAGCTGGCGATATTGACCGACATGGAGAAAAAACGCGAGGGCATCGGCAGCGGCGTTAAGATCATCCTCCGGAACCAGCTATCCGAAAATGGGCAATTAGATTATGTCCAAGGGATATTGGCAGAAATAATAGCAGCCGATTTTGAATATGCTAATGCCGTTGAGGCTGCTCTGGAGGGCAAGACCGATGCTGTGGTAATCAATAGTGCAGCCGGGCTGCTGACCGATACAAAGACAATTGAAAAACTTGACGGCAGAGTGAATTTCATGCCCCTTGATAGAATAGGACCGTTCGTAGATACACAAGACTTTTCGGGATTGCCTTGTGTAAAGGGCAGGCTTGCTGAGTTCCTAAAATACGACAGCAAATACGCGCCGCTGGTTTGGAATTTGCTTGGCAGCGTGATAGTGGTTGAGTCGGTTGACGCAGCATTGCAGCTCGCCAAGAATATGCCGGCCGGCTACAGGTTCGTCAGTTTAGAGGGGGAGCTCGTTGGCGCTGATGGGACCATGGTCTTGGGGCCGCTGGGTAAAGCAGCGGGCTTGATATCGCGCAAAAGCAGGCTCCGCCAATTGCAGGACACGATTAGCAACATTACCTCTGAAATTACGGTGCTCCAAGAGCACATCGAGCGGAACAATCAGGCAAAGGCGCACCTGGAGAAATTGTGCAAGGACTTGCGGACGGCGATCTACGAAGCGAATACGGAAAAAATGCAGGCAGCTTCAAAGCTCGCTGTCATCGAACAAGGCATAAAGCAGCTCAGCCAGGAGCAGCCTCTGATAGCGGGCGAAATCGATCTATTGGAAGAACAGATAGCTGAGTCCGTACAGAAGGAGTACGACTCAAAACAGAAGCTGCAGGAAATTGAGGCGGTAAACCAGCAGCGCTCGGCACGCATAAAGGAGCTTGAAGCGAAATACGCCCAAGTAAAAACGCAGCAGCAGTCACAGGCGGACCGGCTTACGGATTTGAAGGTCGCTATAGGCCAAATCACCGAGCAGGCTAAGGCCCTAAAGCAGATAATCGCGAGTCTGGAAAGCCAGATGCAGGCAAACCGTATAGCCGCCGAGACGGCACAGGCAGAGATACAAACCTGCGGTCAGCATTTAGCAGAAGCAGAAAGGGATATTCTCAATTGCGAAGCGGCGGTGTCTGAGCTATTTGTCCAGAAAGAAGAGAATCAGAAAAGCAGCAAGCTGCTCTACGAAGAAATAGAAAAGTTGGCCGAAGAGCAAAAACGAATAGAAGAGCTCGTTCGGCTTAAAGGCGCCGAGAAAACTCAGATAGAGTCTGCCATAGGCGAGCTCAAGATAGAGCTAAGCCAGCTGGAGCTGAAAAGACAAAGCCTGGTTGAGAAGGTGCAGCAGGAGCTGCAGATTGATTTGGCAGAAGCCTACAAAGACTATACAGCCCAGCAGGTGGATTGGGACATTATAAGGGAAGAAATAGCCGACCTCCGCGGCAAAATCGAGCGGCTGGGCAACGTCAACGTGGACGCAATCGCAGAGCAGGAAGGCCTTGAGAAACGCCATGAATTTCTAAGCAGTCAGGTCGAAGACCTCAATAAGAGTAAAGCCCAGCTGCAGCAGCTGATAAGCCGGCTGAACAAAAACAGCAGAGAAAAATTCAGCCAGACATTTGAGCAGATCAGGGTCCATTTCCAGCAGATTTTCCGCAAACTGTTCGGCGGCGGCAGGGCGGACATCGTGCTTGAAGACTCGCAAGACATCCTTGAGGCGGGGATAGAAGTGGTCTCGCGGCCGCCCGGCAAAGAGACAAGAAGCATATCACTGCTAAGCGGCGGCGAAAAGTCGATGACGGCGATCGCACTGCTTTTTGCCATTTTCAAGACAAAGCCCTCGCCGTTCTGTTTTCTTGATGAGATTGATGCGGCGCTCGATGAAGCAAATAATGAGCGATTCAATCTGCTGCTGCGCGATTTCGTTAAGGATTCGCAATTCATTATCATCACTCATTCCAAGCGGACCATGAGCATTGCAGAAGAGCTGTTCGGCATAACAATGCAGATGCAAGGCGTGAGCAAGAAGATAAGTGTCCGTTTCGACCAATATGAGGTAGAGCCCGAAACCGCCGCCGTAGCCTAATCGCGTTACCCGGTGGGCAACGCAAGGGGCATGAGCGGGGGGCCTCAGCGTCGTTTCCGCAAAAGCGCTGTGCCCAAACCAAGCAGTATAAGCGTGGCCGGTTCAGGAATTGTGGCAACCCAACCTTCCTGGTGACCGTCAGGGTTAATGCCTCCACCAACAATAGTCAAACCGTCGGCGGAAACGCCATAGGCCTTGCTGAAGAAGTCACCCCCGGCCCGGTCTCCGATTCTTTGAAAACGACAGGTAGCAGCCGATGAAATATCAGTAAAGCATAGAAGTGCCGATATAAACAATATCGCCCTGACTTCAAGGCAGCCAACTCTCCTCATAAGACGTTCTCCCGCGAAAAACGTCACCGAACCGGAACAAAAATATTATACCATGTTTTGACCGGGCCTTCCAACCACATCGATCAGTTAGTGGCGAACCAACACTAATCCGGTTGAAGTGTACAACAAATTTGACGTTCAGACGTCCTATTGCTGAGTGGAGAGATACTGATGGAACAGCGCTTCAAAATAGAAACCGATGGGCTGGCCCGGTCATGGATGCGGTACGACCGCAAGACTCTGCGAGACTATCTCGTGCAGGGCGTTGAAGACCCTCGCATCAACATTCAGAGCATCCTGACGCGACACTTTCTTATCCATCGCCTGTTCGGCGATAAATTCTGGGGCTTGATGGAACAGGAGTTACGTTTCGCTCTGGTTGTGAACTGGCTTTTGAAGCTGCTGAAGGCATCGGTTAGCCCCTGGCAGCTGCACGCGCTACTGGACGGCCTGCTCCAGGGGCAGCGCGAAGCCGACGGCTTGGAGATACCGCCGTTTCTATCAGAGACATTTGCCAGCCTATCACTGCCAAACTACATCTGCGATTTGCTCAGCTGGGCCCCGGTTGAGACTACTGACGTGCCCATTCCTAAGTATCTTATGAATACATTTGCGGCTATCTGGCGGGAGCTGCTGGAGAATGAAATGCCCCGGCGCATCTCGGTGCTTGAGCCGGGCTGCGGCTCTGCCAACGATTATCGGTTCATTGACGCCTATGGTCTTTCTCGGCTGCTGGACTACCATGGCTTCGACCTGTGTGAGAAGAACATTCACAACGCCAAAGCGATGTTCCCGCAGGCGTGTTTCAAGGTGGGCAACGTACTTGAAATCGACGCGCCGGACAAAACGTTCGATCACTGTTTCATGCACGATTTGTTTGAGCACCTTTCGGTAGACGCAATGGAACTGGCAATCTCGGAGATCTGCCGTGTCACCCGGCAAGGCATCTGCGTCGGATTCTTCAACATGCACGAAGCTGATGACCATATCGTAAAAACCGTTGGCAACTACCACTGGAACAAGCTGAGCCTGGTCAGAACAAAGGCTCTATTCCAGAAGCACGCACGTCATAGTTCGGACGGGCACGCAGCGGTTGTTGATGCTATTCACATCGACACGTTTCTTATGTCGCAGTTCGGCCGCTGTGACTATCATAACAAAGACGCCTATACTCTCATCGTAAGGTTATGACGACAAAGGGTGGCAGCGTCAAAACCGCAGGTTTTGGCGATGGCTCATCACTACATTACTGATGCCTCAAATTCACGGTTGCAGGCTATCCTGCTTGTTGCTACAATCCGGCCTCGTCTTGTTGCTTATGATGAGAGCTGAAAATGACAGAGAAATTGGATAAGTACGTATTGCGAAATGGAATGGTTCTTCTGGGCGAGCAAATGGAGGCGGTTGAGTCGGTGGCCTTTGGCTTTATGCTGCCGGCCGGCGTCGCTTTGCTGCCAGATGGCTGCTGCGGGGCTGCAAATGTTATCGCCGATTGGATTTTCAGAGGCGCCGCAGATAAAGACAACAGGCGGCTCGGCGACGCCCTTGACGGGCTCGGCCTGCATCGGGCAGAAGCAGTCAGCAGCTCCCATTTAACTATCGGTGCAGCTTTGGAAGCCACAAACCTGGCGAAAGGATCGGAGCTGTACGCGGACATCGTGCTTAAACCACACTTGAAAGACGAGCACTTTGAATTGGCCAGGCAATTAGCCGTCGATAGGGTGCGCGCTTTAGATGACGAGCCCCGACAAAAGGTTATGCTGAAACTGCAGGAACAGTTCTACCCGCCGCCTCTGAGCCGCAGTGCCGTTGGAA
>JAFNGF010000155.1 GCA_017885385.1 Planctomycetota bacterium | reverse complement strand
ACGTGGATCCTCGCGTCACAGCCGCCGAAGACGGCCACCCCGCCTTTGGCGTGAACTTCGATTTTTCCGATGGCGGGTGCGCCATTTACGAAGCTTTCGGTTTCATAAGTCCAGACCACTTTGCCGGTCGCAGAATCTACGCAGTGCAGCTTATTGTCGTAGCTGCCTACGAGTATCCAGANNCGGCCACAGGTGCCGAGGCTAAAGCAGGGGTCCAGTTGGCAGCTCCAAGAATCTGCCCGCCTGTCTGATATTTCCATTTAAGCGAGCCGGTCCTGGCGTCAAGGGCGTACAAAAAACCATCTGCCGAACCCACAAAAACTGAGCCGGCAGCTACGCAAGGCGTGGCCTCGACGGCGTCTGTTGTTTTGTAAGCCCAGACCCGGCTGCCCTTTTCCAGATCAATCGCGTAGATATTTGCATCGGCTGAGCCAACGAAAACAAGACCATCATCAACTACCGGCGATGATTTGATTGGCCCGCCGGTTTTGAATTTCCACAGAAGCGTCATCGAATCCGCCAAAGTCCCTGACGCTTTGCCAGAAAGCTCTTGGCCCCCTCTGAACATAGGCCAGGAGGAATTTAGAATTTTGAAGTTTGAATTTTGAATTTTTTGCGGGCCGGCGGGGACTTGCTCATGGGTAGTTGGTTTAGTTCGGCTGGTGATAATCAAAGCCAGAGTCAGGCACACTGCCGCGATGACGCCTGCGAGAATCGTATTTGTCACAATCTTCATGGTCTGTCAGGGTCTTTTGCCGGCTGCGGGCTCACATGCAACCAACATACTCATTTCTCAGCGGCCAGGTTCGCGCAGAGCAGCTCTTGGTCGTTTCTGATGTAAACATGCTTATAAGCAAAGGCGGGATGGGACCAGCAGACGCCGCGTTGGTCAAGCTGTCCGGCAGTTGGGTTAATGAGTTTGGCCCTGCTGAGTTCGTGAAATCCTTCCGGAGAGAGTTTGCCGATAATAAGCTCACCGCGCTCGTTAAACATCCATACTTTGTCTGCATTTTGGACGAGGTGAATGTTTGCCCACCGAGCTTTCGGGACCGCGGTAAGATTTTCCCAAATCCGGTTGCCCGTATGCAGATCCAAGCATCGAAGTTCGCCGTAACTATCAACGCCGTAAATGAAATCTCCCTGGATAATCGCCGTGGATATGCAGCAATGCAGGCTGTCGGTGTCTCTTTCGCTAAGGCCCTTACGCTGCCAGAGTTTTTCAACGGCGAGGCGGTCGGGACTTACTTTAAGTACGAGCGAGCCGTCAAAGAAGCTGCTGACGAAAAGACAATTATTCGCGAAAACAGGCGTTGCGATGTTCTGGCTGATGCGGCCTGGAATAAATGCCTGTTCCCAATAGAGCTTGCCGGTTGATGGGTCGAGCCCGACGATTCTCTGGGCGGTCCAGCAGACCAGCACGCGCTTACCCGCCTGTTCAATAATTATGGGTGCGGAATAAGAGGCTTGGTCGTCCAGAGCTCGCCATTTTTCTTGCCCGTTTGTCTTATCAAACGCCACCAGACAGGCGTTATCTTTGCCGCCGATCTGGACTATGATCAGGTCGTTCTCAACCAGTGGTGCGGCGGCGATACCCCATAAGGGCATCCGAATCTGATACTCGGCGTCGAGGTCCTTGCTCCAGAGGACGTTACCTTTGGCTGCATCGAAGCAGAACAGATGCCCCATAGTACCCAGCGAATAGGCCCGACCTCCGTCGATGGTCACCGATGCACGCGGGCCGTCACGCTGTTCGACCCTCTCATACGTACAGTTATACGTGTGAGACCAGAGCTGCTGGCCGGTCATAGCATCAAAACAGTGGACACGTTCGAGCTGATTCGGCGTTGTCACCCGGTCAGTGACATAAACCCGGCGATTAGCCACGGTCGGCCCGCTGTAGCCGGGCCCGATTTTAGCCCGCCAGAGGGCTGGAAGCTCCGGCGTGTCAAATTTCCGCACAACGCCTGTTTCCTGCCAGACGCCGTCGCGATTTAGCCCCCGCCATTGGGGCCAGTCACTCGTCACGGCGGAGCGTGCCGTAGCCGGGTCAGCCGCCGCTTCTGTCTTCGCCAGAAGATGCGGGGCAACTGCTGGCACTAGTCCCACCAGTACTGCTAATATCACTACTGTTATGCTCATTGCTCTACCCCTTCTGCGGTCCACGATTTACAAGGTACTGTAACAGAATACGGCGAAAAACACAATGCTATGCGGTCTCGATGAATCCTTTGCTACAAACGAAATACGCGAGTTCTTGTGAGAAATTTTTCGCCGGGGTGTAACCCGCCCAGGCCGGACATCCACTATCCTGTTAGAAAGGCCTTGTAAGGGGCGTGAAGGTGTAACAAAACCAAATTTTTATGCAAAGGAGCAAGAAATGGCTAAGACAGGAGGTAAAAAAGTAACCGTGCTGATATTGGCCATGGTGGTTCTGGCTGGGCAGGCGTTCGCAGGTCCAGGCGGCAGGGGTCGGGGACCAAGAGGTGGTCCGGCGGTTGGGCCCGGCATGCGCGGACCGCAGGGCGGGGCCGGTCTCGTCTCGGCAAAGGTCTCCGCCGAAGCGAGGCATCCCATGATGCTGAGATGGATACTGCCCGGGCTGGACCTGACCGATGAGCAAATCGAAGCCATCAAGCAGGTCCACGAAGCCAACAAGGAAGCCATGCAGGCCGCCCAAAAGGCCGTGGCCGAAGCAGCTAAGGCTCTGCATGAGGCGGTGCTTGCAGGCAATGAGGCCCAAATCCAGGCGGCAGCGACGAACCTGGGCAACGCAATCGGCCAGTGCGGGCTGCTGAGAGCGGCTACAATGGCCTCCATCAAAGCGGTACTGACCGCTGAGCAGCAGGCCAAACTGGAGCAGTTGCAGAGCCAGATGGGACAGCGGTTTCCGAGATTTGGGCAGGAAATGCAAGGACCGGGCCTGCCCGAACCCCCGATGATGAGATTCGGGCATCGCAGAGGTGCTGGCCCGGGTGCCTGGCAGGGTCCCCGCCCCGGAGGTTTGTGGCCGCATGGCCCAGGGCTCGGATTGGGCATGAACATCGACAGACTTTTTGAGTTCAAAGACACCAACAAGGACGGCAAACTGACCAAGGAGGAACTACAAGCCGGACTCGGCAGATGCCCTTTGGCTGTCCAGGAAGTATTCAATAAGATCGATACTGACGGAGATGGCGCCCTGAGTGTCGAAGAACTTGAGAAATTCAAAGAGCAGATAGGCAATAGGCCCGGGCGACCGTGGTAATGAAATCGACTGGGAAATGACCCCGCCGGCATACACTTCGCCGGTGGAGTCTTTTTGTCCTCTAAAGGGCTTTGTTCTGATTTCATATCAGACGGAAATTGTGTTGATAGATCACTTGTGGCTGAATATGCTCAACATATGATTGTTTCAGACTCTGCAACCCTGGATTCGGACCTTCCGGCCGAATGGCTGTTTACTCACCTGGCGGATGTCGTAAAGAACTCAACTCTTATTTGGCCGTCAGAAAGCCGGAAGGAAAGGTCTGTTTTTTCTGCCGAAGACTTTGAGGATGCCCGGCAAAGCTGTCAGGGCGATTCTGAGGCGTACCGTCGCTTGATTGAGCGGCACCAGGAACAGGTCGCGCGCATTCTGTGGCGATTCAGTCGGGACCGCCAGGTACACGAGGAGCTGGTGCAGGAGGTTTTTGTACAGGCGTTTCTGAGCCTTGGCGATTATCGGGCAGAAGCACCTTTTGCTCACTGGCTGGCCCGTATCGCCACGCGGGTTGGCTATCGCTACTGGAAGCTCAACCGCCGCCGGCAGAAAGCCGAGAGTTTACCTCCGGAGCAATGGGATCAAGCTGCCAGGCAAATAGCCCAGTCCACCGCGGCGACAGATGCGAGCGAGGCCGCCGAACTGGTTCATAAGCTGATGGCTCAACTGCCACCGCGTGACCGTCTGGTTCTGACCTTGCGATATCTTGAGGGATGCAGCGTGGCTGAAACCGCTCATCGGGCCGGCTGGACCAAATCTATGGTTAAGGTCCAGACTCTGCGTGCCCGGAAAAAGCTGGAGAAAATCTTCCGTAGAATCGGAGTGGAAACTATATGAAAAACGCGGCCGAATTATTTGAATCCCTGATTGCTCGGGCTCGGGGCGAAAGGCCGCCGTGCGTGGATGTCGCCGACCGCGTGCTGGCGATTCTCACGGCAAAGCAGGCCCGCCGAGACCGAGCCTGGTTGGCATCCGCCACGGAAAGGCCTTGGATGTACCTGGCGGCGATCTCCTCGGCAGCGGCAATCCCAGCCGGTCTATTAGCCTTTCTTCTTTACCAGACATGGGCCGACCCACTGGCTGAACTTGTCGAGGCTATTTCATGGGTGATGCAATGAATCAGGGCGAAAATCTGGGTCCGCCTAAGGCTGGGGCCATCGAAATTTCTCCGGCTGGGCATCGCTGGCGCATGGCTTTTTTCGGCCTGGTTATCCTGTTGGCAGGTGTCATAATCGGCATCGCTCTAACGCTGTCCTGGTTGTGCTACCCGCACAGACCGCGTATGCCCGGCCCTGAATTTGCCGCCGAAACAATGCTGTATAGGCTAGAGCCGTATCTGCACCTGTCGCCAGAACAAACCAAGAAGATGCAGCCTCTGTTGCGTAAACACATGCAAAAGCTACAGCAGATGCGTGAAGATATCCGAACAGAGATCGGTGAGCAGTTACGGCAGATGAATACGGAGATATCCTCGATCCTCGATGAGCATCAAAAGCAGCTCTGGCGTGAGCATCTGCAGCGACTGGAGGGACAACTCCGGCCCGGTCCTGGCGGTCCGGGGGGACCGCAGCGCCAAGGGTTCCCCGGCGCACCGCGGGGCCCAGGCCCCTACCGACGCCGCGGCGGCAACGGGTCCTTCGGCGAGGGCTCTCCCGAGCAGGGATGGCCGAGCCAAGGGCGAGACTGATAAGCTACAGGAACCCCTACAGCACCCCCATACCGGCGCACCCCGCCCTATGTCTGGCGGGCCGCAGCCCGGTAAGTAGTGATTGGCAATTGTAAATCGACAATTGGAAACCGCGGGGTGTGACGACAAGAGATAGGTAA
>JAFNGF010000154.1 GCA_017885385.1 Planctomycetota bacterium | reverse complement strand
CTTTAGCTCATCCAGGCGGGCCTCGTATTCGCCGGAGTCATAATAAACTTCCTCTCGCTCGCCTGCCGCGCGAATGAGAAATCGCGGCAGCTGCCGGCCGTCATAATGTGCTTTTATGAACTGCTCGAAGTTAATGCCGCGCCTGGTAAGAACGCCCACGCTGCGCTCCACGTCAGCCAGAGCCTTGACCAGGGCCGCCAGCCGCTCGCCGGAGACTTTGCGCGGCTCTGCTGTCTCCACAGTTTTCTTTGCCCGTTTAGCGCCGCGATTTGTCGCGGCGTTCGTCGCCCCATTCGACAGGCTCAGGGCAGGCGTACCGGCGCCGGCAAAACCCTGACCATCGCGTATTATTAGCTCCGTACCCTCAAGACCACGGCCAATCATACGCTTTCGCATCTGATGCTCGTTCAAGATATACTCGCTTTTTTTCTGACCCTTAACCCTGATTTCGTACAGCGGAGGCTGAGCAATATAGATTGCGCGCCTGTCCAGCAGCTGCGGCATCTGCCGGAAGAAAAAGGTCAAAAGCAGCGTTCGAATGTGGGCGCCATCGACATCGGCATCGGTCATGAGGATTATCTTGCCGTATCGGCATTTCTCCGCATCGAACTCATCATCGCCGATGCCGGTTCCCAGCGCGCTTATCATAGTTCGGATTTCGTCGTGCGCCAGTATCTTCTCGAGCCGTGCCTTTTCCACGTTGAGGATTTTGCCTTTCAAGGGCAGAATCGCCTGAATATTCCTGTCGCGTCCTGCCTTTGCCGAGCCGCCCGCCGAATCACCTTCGACGATGAATATCTCTGTGCCGAGTTTTTCCCTGCTGGTGCAATCCCACAATTTGCCGGGCAAGCTGGCGCTGCTCAGCGCGCCTTTGCGTCTGGTCAGCTCTCTCGCTTTTCTGGCAGCCTCTCGCGCGGCGGCGGCCTGGATGGCCTTATTAAGTATTCGCTTTGTCTCCGCAGGGTGCTCCTCCAAGTAATGGCCAAGCTGCTCGTTGACGGTGGTCTCGACAAAACTGCCGACCTCCGGATTGCTCAGGCGGACCTTGGTCTGCGCCTCGAAGTGCGGCTCCGCAAGCTTGACCGCCACTGCTGCGGTTAGCCCTTCACGGAGGTCTTCGCCGGTGGTCACCTGGCCGTTTTTCAGCAGGTTGTTGACCTTGGCATAGTAATTCATCGTGCGCGTCAGCGCGGTCTTAAAGCCCGAAAGGTGCGTGCCGCCGTCAATATTGCGGATGTTGTTGGCGAAAACGAGCACGTTTTCGGTATACCCGTCGTTGTACTGCATCGCCACTTCGCAGGTGAGCTTCGCCTGGGCGTCTTCCTTGGATAGATAAATGACGTCCTGATGCAGCACTTCCTTGCCCTCGTTCAGATGCCTGATAAAGGCCTTGAGGCCCTCATCAAACTTGAACGATTCTTTTTTATTCGCCCTGTCATCCTGGAAGGCAATCTTCAGGCCGGCATTCAGATACGCAAGCTCGCGTATCCGCTTTACCAGCGTATCGTAGGCAAACTCTGCATCGCCGAATATCTCCTGGTCGGGCATGAAGGAAATTTTAGTGCCGCGTTTTTGTGTAGGTCCGACCTCTTTTGCCGGCCCGGCGCGTTTGCCGCGAACGCACTCGAAATGATAGTGTTTGCCGTCGCGATAGACGTCGGCCTCCAGCCATTCGCTAAGCGCATTAACGACGCTGACGCCTACGCCGTGCAGGCCGCCGGCCACTTTGTAGCTCTCGTTGTCGAACTTGCCGCCCGCGTGGAGCGTGCACAGCGCGACCTCCAAAGCGCTTACTTTAGCCTCTTTATGCTCTTCAACGGGTATGCCTCTGCCGTTGTCCTCTACGGCGCAGCTGCCGTCGGCGCCGATGCGGACGTTTATGCCGTTGCAGAAGCCGGCCATTGCCTCGTCGATAGAGTTATCGAGCACCTCGTAGACTAGATGGTGCAGGCCGCCCGGCCCGCGGTCGCCGATATACATTTCCGGCCTTTTGCGGACCGCCTCTATGCCCCCAAGTATCTTTATACTGCTGGCATCGTACTTCTGAGCACTCATATATGGGCTCTGTGTATTCCTGCTATATTGTAATCCCGACCTAATTGTTTTTTCGGAAATTTGCCGCTTCCGGCTTGAGAAATTACAGTATCAAGTCAAGCCGCATTGCTGGGCGGTGGATAATACTCAGCCCACGGCCGGCTCAATTTTTCTTATCCGAGAGTGTGGACACTCCCGCTGGAGCTCATTGAGAAGCTCGCAGCGGCATAGCTGCAGCTCATACATATATGACGACGAGTCAACGACAATTTTCAGCACCCCCCCTGTCAGGCCGGTAACCCTACAGTGCTGAGCGAGTCCGACCGGCACCAGCCGCTGCCATGCTTCAACCGCCGCGCTGACCCTGCCTTGCTGGGGCGAAATTCGCTCATCCAGAACCTCACGTATCGTATCGCCCAGCTTCACTGCGGTCTCCGCCGCAGCGGCCTTTCGTACCGGGCCAATATAGCGAAATTGTCGGTTGTCCGTTATCATTATGCTAAGAATACCTGAACTTGCGGATTTGTTGCTGAATCGGCTTAGCCGGCCCCGCTTTGCCTATCACGGCGTATGCTTTCAAGCCAGGCTAATAGGCATTAGCACATAGAGAAAATCGCTGCCGCTCTTGATTACGCCGGGTCTATCCGCCTCGCCCAGCTCCAGCTCAAACTCCGGAGTGTGGACAGCCCGCAGGGCATCAACCAAAAACTGTGGA
The DNA here is from genome assembly GCA_017885385.1 of Planctomycetota bacterium. Classification (GTDB taxonomy): domain Bacteria; phylum Planctomycetota; class Phycisphaerae; order Sedimentisphaerales; family Anaerobacaceae; genus JAFNGF01. The sequence continues at coordinate 2,220 of JAFNGF010000154.1, read as the reverse complement.
TTGAATCCGACGTCGATAGGCTCGCCCTTGTAGTCAATAGACATACTAACCCGCGCGTCGCCGGTTTCCGGCGCCCTGCCAGAAAAGACCAGGCTATCTTTGCTGACGGATAGCTTAATTCCCCGTGATTCCTCACTTGTCAGCAATGCCGCACGCCGAACGGCGCTTAGTGTTGCCTCAGTTGACAGCTTTATTTTTTTCTGGTAGTCCGTTGGAATTATATCTTCGTAATTGGGAAATGTGCCTTCAACAAGATTAGAGCCTATCACCACGTCGGCGCAGCTAAACAAAATTTGGTTATCCACAAGCTTAACCGCAACGGTCTCTTTGTCGTGCCGGCCAATCTTACTCAGCAGCGCCATTGTCTTAGCTGGGACTATCAGCTTTCGTTCCGCCTGCTCACGTCGGGCTAAAACCAGGCCTACCCTGCACCTTGCCAGGCGTCTGCCGTCTGTAGCTATCAAAGAGAGTTTTTTGCCCTTTGTTTCCCAAAGGACGCCATTGATGGCATAGCGGCTGGTCTCTTTAGCGGTAGCAAAGAGACACTGGTCTATGCCCGCTTGCAGGTTTTCGAGGGTCAGCTCTATTTCAGCCTCCCCCTCAAAAACCGGGACGGTCGGGTATTGGTCGGCGCCCTGCCCATAGATTGTAAACTTACTATCCGCCCCTGTCACCGTGCACACGCCTTCGGCAGCCTCGAACACAAGCACATCGTCGGCACTTTCCCGCACTATGGCGCTTAGTCGGTCGGCCCGCACGGCGATCTCGCCTTCCTCGTCAACCTGAACGCCTGAAATCGCATAGTTAATGCCCACTTCCAGGTCTGTAGCACACATCCGCGTTTGTTCTTTTTTAGCGCTGATTAGAACACACTGAAGTATGGGCTTGGGCGTTCGGCTTGGCACCACAGACGTCAATAAGCCCATCGCCTCGACAAGCCCTTCCCGGTTAAAATGCGCTTTCATAATAAAGCCCCATATTAAAAATGTAGCCCATAAATTTCCGACGCCAAACAACGCTGTCAGTTTACACTACAAAATAGACCCACACAACCATATTCCACTAAAAATTTAACTGCCTGTGTGTGGCCGGATTTTATGGCAGGCCCTTGTCATTGCGAGCCCCGGCTTATCGGGGCGCGGCAATCTTAAAACTATCAATGGTAGAGATTGCTTCGGTCGCAGAGTTTACCCTGGAATCATCGAAGGGCTCCCTCATAATGATAATGGACTATAAGACCCTGTCACGAACGTTGTTATGGGCTGCTATAAAAAACAGTCACACATAACTGCCTCAGATGATAGAATACTGCTGCTCTATCGATGTTTTTCCCCAGGGTCTGTTAAGCCTTGCAGCCTTGCCGGGCTGGGGAAGTTATATTGGTTAAGATAGTAGAAAATTAGTAGTAGTAATCATATAGGCGATAAATTTGTGGATTTTTAAGCGGCGGTTTCACTAAGGGCTTGTGCACACTATTGTTAGGAAAGCCAAATAGCGCTGTTCGTTGTGTGCATAAAGTGTTGGAGCAGGTCTGAGTTTACTTGACAAAAGTATCCGGCACGATTATTAAGACGATGCGTGTGTGAATTCTTGCTCTTTGTATCTTATGTACAAACAGGTTATTCACCCCTTATAAGCTGCGTTTTTGTGGGCCGTGGGGGCAATAAGAGGTGGTTAACGAGGTACGCATTGGCTTTGGGACTAACTGGCGATGGAAGAAAATAATAGCGATCATAATAAGGCGGTGTATGTGGGTAAGCCTGTGTATGTGGGTTTCGATGTAGGCAGCACTTTTGTGCACTACGCGGCCATAACCAGCCAAGGTGCGGTGGTTTATTCACCCCAGCCGATAATGCACTTTGCCAACCCTATCGGTGCAGTAATAGAAGCCTGGCGGGACATACTTAATCGCTTTGGCGCCAGAGTCATCAACAGCACCGCTTTCACAGGCAGCGGCGCGCAGATATTTCCGCGGGTCATGAGCGGCGCAGTTTATGTATATGACAGTGTGGCCATCCCTAAAGGCGCGGAGGTCGTCAGCCCCAACGCCGGATATGTCCTGCATATTGGGGCCAAGGACTCGTACTTTTTTCACCTGGAGACAGTCAACGGCAAACGCGTTATTCAGGAGTGGAGGACCGGCACTAAGTGCGGCGGCGGTTCCGGTACGCTGATAGAAAAGCAATGCCGCAGGTTGTTTGAGGGCGAGATTCCCAATCC
>JAFNGF010000153.1 GCA_017885385.1 Planctomycetota bacterium | reverse complement strand
ACCTAAATAATAATATCGTCAATAGCCACAAGCGAAAAAAATAAAAATTTTTTGCTTTTTCTATACACACTCTCGCCACACAATGCCACAAAGCTACAGGTATCGGGTATACATAGAAAGAGCGGATGAGCCCCTGATGGGCCTTGTATACCATACGCTGACTCGGCAAAAAGGTTCGTGCCTTATCGTATCGCCGAAACAGACAGAAGGATAATTGACTCAGCAAAGGCAGCCCAAAAATGGTCAAGACACAGAAAATACAAGTCAAAACCAAAGGCAAAACTGATATTCACGATATTACCGGACCGGTCAGCCAGGCTGTGGCCGCATCAGGGGTTAAAGATGGCATCGTTACGGTTTTCAACGTCGGCTCGACCGCCGGAATAACGACCACTGAATATGAGCCAGGCCTGGCCAATTACGACATAAAAGCCGCGTTCGAGAAAATCGCACCCGAAGACGGGCATTATGAGCATGAGAAAACCTGGGATGACGATAATGGCCATTCGCACGTCCGGGCATCAATTTTGGGTCCTTCTTTGACCGTGCCTGTGGTGGATGGCCGACTTACGCTCGGCACCTGGCAGCAAATCATCTTAGTCGATTTCGACACCAGGCCAAGAACCAGGACCGTTATTTGCCAAATAATGGGGGAATAAACCCCCTCGCTAATGTCTAACCTCTAATCGCCCTTATACTCTTCTTGGTTGTTTTTGCCGATATTAAATGATAGGATTCAACCAAAGGGGCGCGGGGTCGGGAGAGCGATATGGCGGCGAAACGAGCGACCATTCTGCCGTTGCGGGAGCAGCGGATCAGGTCCGTCTTTGATCACCTCCCCGAGAAAGTCTGAGAAACGTCATGAGTTAGGAAATGTCCAAGAGAAAACGCAAAAGAAACAGACCGAAAATGAGCCGGCACGCCCAGAAGAACAGGTCACGGGAAGACGCAAAAATGCATTTGCCCGCACACGAGCGGTACGGTTTCGACTATGGGGTCTTGCCAAGAATAGTACTGGTCGGGGACCTCGATTTCCCCAGGCTCTGGAACAGAGCTGCGTGTGTAGCCATGTGCTACACGGTTATCCCTCAGATCGGCGTGCGGAGCGATGTGCCTGTAGCAGGAATGGGCTTCAAGGACTACGAGGCTGCGAAGAAGTTGTTTGAACGCTTCAAATCTTGGATGAACCCTCCCTGTGATGAGACTGCCCTGAGTATCGCCTTCATCTCGGACCCCAAGGACGGAGATTATTTCCTCCACATGGGAGCGAATCCACAACAGGTTGTCCGTCGAATGCTTGGAAATGGGGCAGAAAATGACTATTTCCCAGTCAACATCAGTTGCTTTCTGGTGAAGAAATTTCGATTGTCTGCGTATTTTCAGACATTTCGCCGACTCGCTACGGGAAAGGAGATTCTCGTATGCCCAGTTCAGGCTCCCAGTGAAATCCAGGGACCCGATATGACCAGTGTCACTCTTGCGATTGATCCGGAGGATATGGGCCTCCAGGAAGGCTTCTTCAAAAGGGACGTGAGATTCCTCGACAAAGCACTTCTGGCGACGGATACCATCGAATACCGCATGACCGAGATTTCTTCTACTGACAAGTCTACCTTCGACAGCAAAAGCTCAGCCCCACTTCCCACACCGGAGGAAGTGGCGCACCTTCGGAGAAGGCAGATGAAGCGTTTCTTCCCTGTCACGATTGCAAGGCTCCCGTACAACCAGTCATTCAAGCAGGCGAGAGAGAGTCTTCAGTCCAAGTATGCCGAATGGCAGATCATTCAAGCGGCCTGCAACCTATACGCGAGAGGCAATTGGCCCGAGTTGGGAATGGGTGAGAAAGTGAATATGCAGGGAATTTATGAAAAGCTGCGGAATCACGCGCAGAGTTCGACGGAGGACGCACCGTTAAGCTTTGCGTATGAGGTCCAACAGATGGAAGATCAGATAGTATCCGATATTGCCTATTTGCATTCATATGTCTGCACCGCTCTGAGCGGAGATGCGCAGTCTGAGTTACGAAACAGGGGATATCTCTAAATGGAAATCCCAATCAATCTGCCGCACACGAAACCATGTGTCTTTCTCAGCAGTCAAATCGCTGTTTTCAGCGAGGAACGCAGGCTCTTAGCAGAAATGATTGAACACGAACTGAATCTGGTCACATACCGCTTTGAAACCTTGTCTCGGCCACACCCTCCAAGACAAGTTTACAGGAGATGTCTGGAGCAATCGCAATTCTTCATAGGAGTGTATGGCTCAGAGTATGGTTGGATTGATGAAGACGCTGGCATGAAGATATCTGGGATCCATGATGAGTGGCGTATGGCCACCAAACTTCAAATGGCGCGTCTTGCCTTTATTACAGCTGACCAGCCCAAGGACGCCCGCCTCCAGGAGTTGATAGATCAAGAAATTACGCAGGTTACATACACGGTTTTTCACACAGTAGATGAGCTGATTCGCTTGGCAAGGGTGTCTCTAGAGGAGTTGCTGCACGAGTGTATTTTCGCTGGTCTCCGCAATATTGGCGCGACGTTGCCGGATTATGCGGACACCTTGGTAAAGCAGTATGAAACCCAGTTCATAATTGAGACTTCCTTTTTGACACAAGAACTTCGCCCTCTGATAGATGAGAGCAGGCGGGTGTTCTTGTATGGGGCCCCGGGATGCGGCAAAACTGTGTGTCTCATGTTGTTGGCCAAGCCAGACAACTGCATATATGTCTCACTTCGTAACAAGTCCCTCTTAGGCGTTCTGACCTATCTAGCGAATCGTGCTGCAAAGATGAGTCGGCTCGATGAATGCCATTATTCTTCGATTGATTCTGCGTTAGCTGCGTGTGAACGGAATTTACGTACCGATGCTTTTCTGGTGCTGATAGACGAAGCGGATCGGAATCCGGAGTTGGGCAAGCTCTTGCTTTCGATCAGCGCTGGCAGATCCAAGATCGTCTTCGCTGGCCGGATGCTCCCGCCGGGTCTGGAGACGGACATTTCAGCGATCAAGTGTAGTGGTTTTACATCTCAAGAGGCCGAGGCGTTCACGACTAGACTGGCTCCAGACTCTGATATAAGGTGCCGAGCAGAAGCTATCAGGAGATCGGCTGGTAATCCCCAGTACTTGGCTTACTACTGCATGAGCCAGGATCAAAGCCCGCCAGCCAACCTTGACCTTTACCATGCCAGAATCTACCAAGAGTTGTCATCCGGCCAGCAAGAAATAATGGGGGTTCTGTCTACGAGCGAGACGCTGTTCTCAGTGACGGACCTAGCGAAGGCTTTGTCAGCCTACCGCAAGGCCAATGTCACGGGCATTGCCGCAAATAACGAACTCCGGTCTGTGTCTCACCTTGTCGCGGAAGTCGATGGTGTACTTACAGTTTTCCATCCAGCCTTTGAGGAGCATGTACGTGCAGAACTTCGGCAGTCCGGGCTTGTGGAGGACATCCATAGGGCCTTGGCTACTGTCTACGACACTCGGGGCGAATTGCCATTTGCAGTATTCCACAAGGTTTGTGCGGGTGAGGGAGATATTGTTTATGATTCTCTGCCGAGGGCAGAGGACACGGCCTATCTGATGGGGTTCATGAGTGTTGCACGGAGATTGTATGCGGAAGACATCCGGATATCAAAAGCAAAGCAAAGTTTGCACAGATTGGGATACGCTTTATACCATGCATCCCTGTTGACGAATGACAGCATTGGAAGTCGCGCGGCACTTAGAGTCGTACGCATTGCCGAGGAGACTTTTGTACGAGCAGGCGAATCGGAGTGGGTTTATATAGCACAGGCGACTGCTGCCACATTCTTGGTGGCTCTGGACCGTGGCGATAAAGCCATTGCCATCTTGGGTGGAATTGCAGATCACGCGCAGCGAGAGGCTTTGATTTCTCTCGAGGTTCTCGCGCGTGCTAACCTTGCCTTTGTGTATGCAAAAATGGGCAAGGTCGACCACATCGAGGCCGAGGCACTCAGGGCCAAGGAATTGGCTGAGGCGACTGGTGATCTCATGGGCGTCGCGTCGTGCCTACTGAATCTGAACAACGCCTATGTTGCCAAAGGTGATTCAGAAAAGATAGTCAAAACGTGCCGCGAGCTGCAGAAACTCGCAAAGCAGTTGGGCATTCCTCGGCTTGAGGCCGGAGCCTTCAATGGCTTGACCGCCTTCTATCGGCACAAAGCAAGGTATACTGATGCGGAAAAAGCTGCAAACAAATCCATTGACATTGCGAGACGACTCGGCGACTGGGATTGTCTGGCAACGAACATGGGGAACTTGGGTAACGTCTATAGGGATCAAGGCAATATCGTAAAGGCAAGAGAGTGTTACGAAGAAATGATACGGATAGGTGAGAAAAGACGCCTTAAAACACACATCGCGCACGGAATGACCTCCCTTGCAGACTTAGCAGACGACCAAGAGGACTACGCTACATCGATCGAATTGGGCTGGAAGGCCTTAAATCTTTGGAGGCAATATGGGAACACATACCGAGTTGCTGTTACGAGCTTTGGACAGGCGGAACGGATTTTGTCGCGCAGTGGGTTCGATTGGCAAAAAGCGGCAGGCTTGTTCACGGATGCCGCGAAGGGTTATTTGGATGTTGGGCTGTATCACGCTGCCTCACACGCCTATCTTCGTCTGATAGAAGTATACCTGGACCATGGGGCGAAGATCGAGGCATCAGCGACTCTCATAAAGGCTCTTTCGCAGTTTGCCGCCCCTGCGTATAGCCATTATTTCTGCAGAGTGTTGGGCAGCCTTGATACTTGGGGTACCCGGCCACTCCTCTACATTGACACGCCAGAGATTATTCGCGCGTCCCTCCAATGTCTGTCGCCTTCCATGCCCAAATCGGATTTATTTGAAGTGATACGGACTGTGACCGCCACACTTAAGCGCTTTGATCGAGACGCGGGGCTCTTTTCAGAATTCTTCCGTGGTCTTGCTGCAAAATACGTGGAGAGCCCCGGCGAATACGCCGCAATCGGTCTTGCCATTGCGATTGAGCAGGTCCCCCTAAGCTTGACAGGCTCCCAGCTCACGGATCTGTTTCAGGAATTAGGAACGCTTGATACCGCCCTCATCTACCGGCATGAATCCTGGCTTGACGACCAATGGCTTGTCGTCTTCGACGCACCCGACGCACCCATGGTCGAGATCCGCTCGCTCGAGACTACAAACACGCGTGTCGTCTCAGCAGCGGCAGCCGTTCTCCTTTGGGCGGAAAGATACTTCCTGTTGGACGAGACTAAACGCGCAAAATGGACCTCCGTTGGCTGGCTTCTTCAGGCTCTTACCGAACAGGATGCGCGAAAATCCAAGGCAGAGTTGCCCCCATACTTCCCTTGCAGGCTACCTGTCTGTCTGGCCACTGCTTTCAGTGAAGATGGCCCAGCGCTTATGACAGGCATGATCATCTCGGATACGTACCTGAGCCAAGCTGACCATTTGACGAATCCTGACGGGCGCTCGCTGATTATCCTGAACATGCACCTCATCGATGGTTTTCTGGGCAATTTCCTAACGAATACGTTTAGAAAACGTCGAGGAGCGAAGATCAGGCGCAAACTCATTCCACATTTCTTCGATGTGCGCTACGCAGCCAAGGAAGGCGCAAGCTGAAATCAATGGTATGGGCCAATTGAGGGGGGCCAATACATTTTCGGATTCGTACTGGAAACTCCGCGAGGCGTATCTCTGAAGCCCCTTCGACACATAGATCGTTGAATGCCCATTCGGCTGCCCTCAGGATAAACTGTGAGGTCCTTCGACCGCGCTCAGGACAAGTCTCGTGAAGTGTATCTCCCCAGTCTCTAATCCCTAACCGCTGGTCGCTAAATGGTCTTACGCTCTTGTGCTCTTGTGCTCTTGTGAACTTTTTTCTTGCGTTTTTCCGACAATCCCATTAATAATAGCAATAGTGGTCGTGAGACTCTCCATGATTCGGCAGCAGACCTTAAAGCG
>JAFNGF010000152.1 GCA_017885385.1 Planctomycetota bacterium | reverse complement strand
CTGCAGAGGTAAGTGCTTAGAGCGATCCGCGCTTACGCGGGGACAGGCTTGCTCCTGCGCACGCAGGGGAGAGTCTGCCGCCCACCGGCCAAACTGGTGGGGCCGTCACTGTCTATTCCCATAAGAAGGTGGTTGAGCCATCCACCAAGGGACAGCTAAAGTATATTGAAACAATGCTGACCAACGATATTACCTTTTGCATAGGGCCTGCCGGGACCGGCAAGACATACCTGGCGGTTGCCATTGCCGTGTCGATGCTCAAGAAAAAGCAAATCAGAAGAATTATTCTTGCCCGCCCGGCGGTGGAGGCGGGCGAAAAGCTGGGCTTCTTGCCCGGCGACGTCCAGGCAAAGGTAAACCCATATCTTCGGCCGCTTTTCGACGCCCTTGAGGATATGATGGACTTTGACCAGATGAAAAAATTCATCGAGCTGGATATCATCGAGATCATTCCGCTTGCTTTCATGCGAGGCCGAACGTTGAACGAGGCCGTCATCATCTGCGATGAAGCGCAAAACACCTCGTCTCTGCAAATGCTGATGGTCCTGACGAGACTGGGGCAGGGTTCCAAAATGATAATCACCGGCGACATTACGCAAATCGATTTGGAGAGCCCCCAGAAAAGTGGAATGGTTGAAGCTATCGAAATCTTGAAAAGAATTAAAGGGATAGGGGTCGTGGAGCTGACCCAGAAGGATATCGTAAGGCATCGTTTGGTCCAAAATATCGTGCGCGCCTACAAAAAAAGAAAGGACCACCGTAAGACCAAGCAGGATAGACGCGTGGCGAAAGAATAGGGGCGGGGGACGAAAGAATGGGTCTTTTTAAGAAAACCAGTCCGCGGCGGAGCTTGTTGCGAAAGAGCATAATCGGCGAGCGCACCTTGTATATAAGCCGGCTGGCCGATACCGACGTTATCACCTCGATCCTGCTGTGGCTGCTTTTTGTCGTTCTGGCCAGCGCAGTTGTCTCGTTCGAGCTGATACAGAGGACCCGCTTCGGTGATTTGATGCCGCTGACCGCGATGGTGCTGCTGATTTCTGTTGCAGCCGGCTTTTACATCTATCATTATCAAAAGCGGCTCATAAAAAACCATGCTCGGGCCTCGGCACTGGTCGGCCTGTTTGTGCTGTTGTTGTTCGCCGCGAGATTCGCTGCGATGGTTAATGATGACCAGACCTTCTGGGCTACCGGAACAGCCGTCACTGCGGCCGTCATTTTGGCGATTGCTTATGACCAGCGATTCGCCATAGGCATGAGTATATTCTATTGCCTTTTTGCCTGCTTCGCTGCGGGGCGAATAACAGTTACCGCACAGTCAGTTCCCAGGTATGAGCCGGCAGATATCAGCCTGTTCTTAACGATGGCTTCCGGCGCCGTCACCTGCTGTTTCTCCCTGGACGAAATACGCACCAGGATCAAGCTGCTACAGGTGGGCGTTCTGGCCGCCGCAGTTGTGTTCATAACCGCATCTGCCTTGAGCTTCTTAACTCAGCGAGCTACCGGAGTGCAGCCCTTCGACTTCGCTCAGGGCAGCCCTGTGGACATTTTTCGCAACGCCGGCTACCACGCGGGGATTACGCTGGTGGTTGGCGTGCTTATTCAAGGTCTGCTGCCGCTGATTGAAAAAACCTTCCGGATAGCAACCAGCATGACGCTTCTGGACTACAGCGACGCGAATCAGTCATTGTTGAAAAGGCTGGCCATGGAGGCCCCGGGCACATTCAGCCACAGCCTGCTGATAGGCTCGATTGCCGAGGCGGCGGCGGAGGCCATTCGCCGAAATGGACTTCTGTGCCGAGTAGGAGCTTATTACCACGACATAGGCAAGATCAATAAGCCCGGCTACTTTATCGAGAACCAAATGGGAGCGACCAGTCTACATAAGGAGCTTTCGCCCACTATGAGCCAGCTGATTATTGTTGGGCACGTTAAAGACGGCATAGAAATGGCCAAGGAATACGGTCTTCCCAGCGTGCTGAGACAATTCATTGAAACACATCACGGCACGACGTTGGTCGAGCCTTTCTACAATGAGGCCAAGAGACAGCATGCCGCACCCGGCTCCGATGGTCCGGCCGGCAAACAGAAAAAACAGGCCTGTCCTGAGCGCAGTCGAAGGACGCCGCCTGCCGAGAGCGAGTTCAGATATCCAGGTCCGAAGCCCAAGACAAAAGAAGCTGCTATCGTAATGCTGGCTGATACCGTAGAAGGGGCAGTCAGATCTTTGCCTGAGGCGACGCCGACCAAAATTGAGGCTGTCGTGCACAATATGGCTATGAAACGCCTGCAGGACGGCCAGTTCGACGAATGTGACTTGTCTCTACGGGAATTGAGCCAGATAGAGGCAGGCATGTCAAAGGCGCTGACCGCACACTACCACGGCCGAATCGCATACCCCAAACCACCGGATGAAACCGAGGACAGAGAATTCCAACCTGTGCAGACCGAGCACAAAACGATTAGTAAGTGAAAAACTATGATCCTTGTTCAAATCACCAAGAAATTCCAGGATATTGACGTTTCTATCCGCAAGCTTGAGGAGCTGGTCAAAACTATTTGCCGTCGTTTTGACCTCTCAAAAGCAGCGGTTAGCGTTGCAATAGTAGATGACGCCCAGATTCGCAGAATAAACCGCCAATTCCTCGGTCGCAACGTCCGTACCGATTGCCTGAGCTTCGATCTTTCTGACGGTGATGAGTGCGGATGTTCGTCATCGGCGTCATTCGAGCTGGTCATCAACGGTGAATTAGCCGTCAAAGAGGCGAATTGGCGGGGCCATTCCAGCCAGGCCGAGCTGGCTCTTTACGTCACGCACAGCATGCTGCACAATCTTGGTTTCGACGATTCGACGCAAGAGCAGGCCCGGAAGATGCACGATGCTGAAGACGAAATACTGCGGCAGCTTGGCTACGGTGTGGTGTATAATAAAAAAACGAGAATCCGAAAGTGTAAGAGCACAAAAGCATGAGTAGTGCGTATGCCTGGTTGCTGACTGCGTGCCATAGATATGTTGACTAAGGACATAGCTATCTGTATACATGCGGTCGATTATTCCGAGACATCCCAGATAGTGACATTCTTTGCCAGGGCAAACGGCAAGATTCACGCCATCGCCAAAGGCTCCAAAAGACCCAGGTCGGCGTTTGATGGTCCCATCGAGATACTATCCTTCGGCAGAATTGTCTTTTCAGATTCAACCAAGGAGAAACTTGCTACTCTAACTGAGTTCGAGCAACAGCCCGGCCTAACACAGCTATCCGTCGATTTTTTTGCTCTTAATTGCGTTTTATTCGCGGCTGACTTAGTAAACAACCTGACGCATGATAACGACCCACATCCAGGACTTTTCGATAGTTTCATTCAGTTTCTGCAAGATAACGGCGAAGGGCGACAAACGAGGAGCGAGGGACGAGATGTACTATTATTACTTGTACTATTTCAATTGACTTTGCTTAGGGAAATCGGCCTAATGCCTGTGCTGAATCGTTGTGCAAACTGCAAAACGAGATACGAGGTACGAGATGCGAGATGGCAGTTGTATTTCAGCAGTTCCGCAAACGGCCTGGTTTGCAGAGATTGTGAGGGTAGCTTTCCCGATAGAATTCCGCTGACGAAAAATGCCGTGGTCTGCTTGGCCAATTTGAAACAGCTCGCTGAATCAAATGAGAAAACGCTGAGCGAAATTGAAAAGGTGCTGATTTCACACATAACTTCGCTTCTGGGCCGACCATCCAAAATGACAAAACAAATGTTGAAAAACCTAAACGCTCTAACGTAACATAATCCAAGCTGGGCTAATTCGAGCAAGATGGCTGCGATATTGATGGCTACGACAAGAGAATACTTCAAGAGAGGTTTTCGTGAGTGGAGGAACGAGTTCTTTGAGTATAGATACCTTATCTTACTGTCTTTGATAATTGCTGTAATTGCCACTTTTCTGGATTATCTTTCTGGGGTTTACGTCTCCACAACAAAGGTTGCTCACGTGCCCGATTTGATTTTGGACCACATTGGTCCTATCGATGCGACTTTCTCCTATATCTACGGCTATCTTGCGCTTTGTATCACGCTGTTTTCGTATCCTTTGCTTTTCCACATAAGGACTCTGCATGTAGTAGCCAGCCAGTTCAGTTTTCTGGTTGTGCTCAGAGCCATGTTTCTTGTTTTTACCCATCTTGGAACGCCACCGGACGCGATACCAGTTAGTTTTCCGTGGATTTTCAAGGGGCTGAGTTTTCAAAATGATATGTTTTTCTCGGGGCACACAGCGATTCCCTTTTTGGGATTTCTCTTATTCCAGGGGAAAATAAGATATTTCTTTCTCTGCGGCTCAGTATTTATGGGAATCGTTGTTTTGGTTACCCACGCCCATTATAGCATCGACGTTTTTTCCGCTTTTTTCATAACGTATTGTTCTTATAAGATTGGCAATGCCGTGCTCGCGAAAATTGTGCCCTACATCAAGAGGTGATTGCCTGCATAAATTCCTCTACGGACCGCTCCGTCTTCCAGAGAGGATTAAAACCTGTGAATTCCGTACATTCTTCAATTGCCTCTTTCAGTTTAAGTCGGTATTGGCTGACGTGGTGGAAGTATTTTTGTTTCTCGTAGTAGTCCGCTAAATATTCCTGTTCGGTTTGACCGGGCGTGGGCAGAAATAATACCTTTCTTTTATTCAGCTCTGCAAGCTCCATAACGGTTGTATAGCCCGGCCGGGCTATTATGAATTTCGCTCGATTCATAATATTTTCTTGCTGTTCCGCGCCCAAAAAGCTATAAAACGCAACGTTATCGTAAGAGCTGTTCGCTGCGCTATCCGGATTGCCGCCGGCGATTACGACCTTTCCTTCCAGCTCGTTCAATTGGCGGATTATCTTTTTTTGAAGTATCGTTCTTTGAGGCTCCGCGCCTGAAAGGGAAATGAAGTATTCTACGTCTTCGGGCAGATCTATTTTTCTGACATGGGAAAGTATTCCGATGTACCTTATTTTGTCCTTACTTATGTATCTCAAATTATGGGAGAGTCTGCCGGTAAGGTTGTTGTCTTCGAAATCAGGTACGATGATGTACTTATATCTTTTCATCCTCGAGGCAAGCCACTTCTCAAAAATTCTTTCCGCTCCGAAAGGCGTTTTGAACTTTAACTGATGATTAATAAGATATGAATTGTCCGGCTTGTCATAGACATCATATCGGCAGTCGGAGATTACTTTGTCGAAGACTTCATCCAGGATTTTTCGTGTTTTGTCTCTGGCGTATTGCAAACTCCTAATCATTTTTGGCGAGACAAAAGCAAACTTCACCTTAAAGAAAGGCGTTTTCGTGTAGGGCGGATAGACGCTGGGAACGTCGTGGTAGGTGCATCTGTCTGCAAAATGGTCTTTCAGGAGTTTCAAAGCCCTGCCCGTTGATATAATGTGCACCTCGTTGGCTTTGAGAAGCTCCGCAATTAAAGGTATGTCCCTTGTGGCGTGTCCGATCCCCCAGTCAAAAACTCCAAAGGCAATTTTCATAATTGGATTCGTATTAGAAAAAGTGGCAAGGCCGCGATTTGCCCGTTCAAAATAGCCCCGGCTGGTCAGGACTGCCTTTCTTTTTATGCTCCTTTAGGCCCAGATGTTCGCATGCTTGCTTGGTGACTTCTCTTCCGCGCTTAGTCCGACGTAAAAATCCGACCTGCAGAAGGTATGGCTCAACTACATCTTCGAGCGTGTCCCTTTCTTCGCCCAGCGTGGCGGCGATCGCATCAATTCCCGCCGGTCCTCCATCATAAACATTGACAAGCGCACGCAGAAAGGCTCTATCCAATTCATCCAGGCCCAGCGGATCAATCTGCTCCATCTTCAGCGCATTTTCGACTATTTCGGTACTGAGCAATCCTGAGCCTTTAACCTGCGCATAGTCGCGCACCCGCTTTAGCAGCCGATTTGCCACGCGAGGCGTTCCGCGCGACCGGCTGGCAATCAACTGGAGCGTCCCATCCTCACACGAAAGCTGCAAAAGCTGGGCCGACCTGACTAATATCTCTGTCAAGTCGCTACTGCTGTAAAAATCCAGATGATAGAGCATTCCGAATCGGCTGCGAAGCGGTGCACTTAATAGGCCTGCCCGTGTCGTCGCGCCAATAAGGGTAAAGCGCTTCAGCGGGAAGTTTATCGTCTTTGCGTGCAGACCGCTGTCAACGGTAAAATCGACCCTGAATTCCTCCATCGCCGGATAAATAAATTCTTCGACCGGTGTGCTGAGCCGGTGAACCTCGTCGATGAAAAGCACATCGCCGGTATTTATATTGCTCAGAAGGCCCATCACGTCGCCGGCCTTGGTCAAAGCCGGCCCCGATGAGCAGCGAATCCTTGCGGCCATCTCATTTGCCACAACATGAGCCAGCGTGGTTTTGCCAAGACCCGGCGGGCCGTAAAACAGAATATGCTCCAACGGCTCGCGCCGCTGTTTGGCTGCTTCTATGGCGATGGCAAGCTTTTCTTTAACGCTGCGCTGGCCTATACATTCATCCAGAAACTTTGGCCGAAGTGAGATATTGAAAGTTTCCTCGGCCTCATTTAATGCCTGGCTGCTTATGGTTCTACCTATCACCATTTGTTATTGACTATTTACTATTGACTATTTTTTTAGACTTCGACACCTTGTTTGAGCCTATACACCAATGGTACCAGGGCCTCAGCCGTGTTTATGTCGGGGTGCTTTTCGCAGGCTAACTGAATCAGCTCCAACGCCTCATTTCTTTTCTCGCCCCAGGCAATAAGGACCTCCATCGCCTCAATCTGGAACGGCTTAAACCTTGCTTCGAGCCGTACTGATTCAGCTCCCACTGCAAAAGCTTTTAATTTGCCCTTTAACGCAGCGATGATTTGCTGAGCCATCCTTTTGCCCACGCCGTCAAGCGTCATCAATGTCTTATCGTCGCCGTCCTCTATTGCTGCTGCTATAGTAGCTATGGGAATGCTCAGAGACCGTAATCCCCTTTTTACGCCTATTCCCTTGACGCTGGTAAATTTGGTGAAAAAATCCCTCTCTTCCGCACTTAAGAAACCCACCATTCTCGGCACGAGATTACCGCCACCCGGTGCTCCTTCATAGTATTCCATAGTGCAAAGAGCAATGTTTGAGCCGATCTTATCCGACAGGGCGCTTATGCAGTAGCCTGGCAGCATCACCTCGTAGGCGACCGGCCCTACCTGCACCAGGGCACTGCCGCTGTCAAGTTTAAGAAGTTTGCCCTCTATTCTGGCGATCATTACTTTTCTCTAATTCTGGGAAACCCCGCAATAAACTTGTCCCTTCGACACAACTCAGGGCAAGCTCTGAGCACGGTCGAAGGATTGCGGGGCTAAATATTTCCCTTTATTTAGCCTCCCAGTTTACTGGGGGGTTCCCGCTGGTTGCGCTATTCCGAACGAATTTGCGCAGCAAATCGCCGCGGCGATAGCGTCTGCCACATCGCTCGGCTCCGGAAGGCATGACAAAGATAAAACCGTCTGAATGGTTCTCTGCACCTGTTCTTTTGACGCCCTGCCGTTGCCGGTAATGGACTTTTTTATGCGCGTCGCACTAAAGCTCTTAACTTCAACGCCGGCTTGAGCACACCTTTGTAATATAACGCCCCTTGCGTGTCCCATCAGTATCGCTGTCCTTGGGTGTGTATAGTGCGAGTACAACTGCTCCACAGCAACAATCTCAGGCCCGAACTTTTCCAAAAGACAGTCCATGTCCTCAGCGATCTGATTCAGTTTCGCCTCTAAAGCTGAGCCGCCGGACGTTCGCAGAACGCCCGCTTCAACAAGTGTATCCTTATCGCCGTCGCTTTCCAAGCACGCGTATCCGCAGACCCGCAAGCCGGGATCAATGCCGAGTATTTTCATCCTAATCTCCAGGTCGTACGATCAGGCTTATCTTCAAGTACAATACCAACCGATCCTAATATTTCTCGTATTCGATCAGCGAGGGCAAAATCTTTTTGTATTCGAGCATCGTTTCGCAACTCAATGAATCCTCCGATGGCTAGCTCATATCTCTTGATAGCATCTGCCATATTTTGACGCTCGTACTCATCTTTAACTATTCCCAAGACCTTCCTGCCAAGTCGTGTGAATAAATCATCTATTGCACGCAAGGTCTGAGCTGTGGTTGCGAGCGATTTGCTTGCCAGCCGGGCCAGTTCAAAGATGACGGATAGAGCAACAGCGGTATTCAGGTCGTCATCCATCGCAGCTTCAAATTTCTCTTTCAACTGCTGCAACTGCGCTGTTACTTTTTCATCAACTTCACCTTCTATCGCCTGTACCATTTGTTTTCTTACGGCAGTTACTGCCTGACTTATTTTATCAAAGCCGCTCTGCGCAGCAGAAAGAGCTGCATCTGAAAAATCCAGCGGGCTTCTGTAATGGCTGGTCAAAATCAATTGTCTTATCGCCAGTGGGTCGTATGCTTTGGTTAACCTTTCATGCTCGCCTGCAAAAGCCTGTTTCAGCGTGATGAAGTTATTCAGGCTTTTGCCCATTTTNNTTGGCGGCCTCGGCCTGGGCGATTTCGCACTCGTGATGCGGGAACTGGTTTTCCAGTCCGCCGCCGTGGATGTCGAATGGCTGGCCGAGATATTTGGTGCTCATTACCGAGCACTCCAGATGCCAGCCAGGAAAGCCCATACCCCAGGGACTCGGCCATTGCATAATGTGGTTCGGCTCAGCTTTCTTCCAGAGGGCAAAATCAACCGGATTTTTTTTGTCCGGCGAAACCTCCACTCGGGCGCCGGCTAACATCTGGTCAACACTTCTACCCGATAGTTTGCCGTACCCGCTGAATTTAGATACATCGAAATATACCGAGCCGTTGGCTTCGTAGGCGTAGCCTTTGTCCAGGAGTATTTTTACCAGCTCAATCTGCTCGACTATATGGCCGCTGGCTCGCGGGCTAATATCCGGCCGAACACAGTTAAGTTTGTCCATATCCTCAAAGTAACTGCGGGTGTAGTATTCCGCCAGAGCCATCGGATGCTTTTTTTCTTTTCTTGCTGCTTTAGCGATTTTATCTTCGCCCTGGTCCGCGTCATCGGTCAAGTGACCTACGTCGGTGATATTCTGCACGTAAGTGACGCTGTAGCCCAGATAGCGCAGATAGCGGACCAGGACATCGAAGCTCACGTAGCTTTTGGCGTGGCCCAGATGGGCGTGCCCATAGACGGTTGGCCCGCAGACGTATATCCCCACCCGGTCTTCGTTCAAGGGCTTGAATTCCTCTTTCCTTCTGGTCAGGCTGTTATAAAGTTGCAGTGCCATTTCTCTATCCTGAAGGAATACGGAATTCAGAAGGCAGAATACAGAATTAGAAATTGCGAATTCTTACTCCTGTCTCCTGTGTTCTGACTTCTGTCTTCTGTTGTCTACAGTGTTCTTTTGGGCTTCTTCCGCAGCAGTGCAATTGCGGTCGCGGCCATTGCCTGGCCGGCCCCTATATCGCCGAGCCCATCGTTTGTTTTTGCCTTTACGTTCACGGCTGTAAAATCGATGTCCAAAAGCCCGGCGATGCACCTTTTCATCTGCCCTTTGAAAGGGTCAAGTTTCGGCTCTTCTGCGTGTATGGTTAAATCAACGTTGACCACTTGCCATTTTTTTTCTTGGAGTTTCTCTTTTACGATAAAGACAAGCTCTTTACTGTCTGCATCTTTCCACCGCAGATCGGTATCGGGAAACAATGTCCCTATGTCGCCCATTCCGCTGGCGCCAAGCAAAGCATCGATGACGGCGTGCAAGGCCACATCGCCGTCGCTGTGGCCGGCCAATCCCGCCGGGTATGGCACATAAATTCCGCCCAGCATTAACTTTCTGCCGGCCTCTATCCGATGTATGTCGGTGCCGATGCCGCTCCGATATTCAGCCTCGGGTTCCTCAATCACAGTACGCCCTTTGTACTGGGGACATCCGTCCCGACAATTTTAGCAGCCTGCGCAAGGGCCTGGCCAAGCCCCTTGAAAATCGCCTCAGCGATATGGTGGCTGTTTGTGCCGTACGGCACGTTTACGTGCAGATTGAACTTGCCCGTATTGGAAAAGCTGCGCAGAAACTCTTGCAGGCACTCGACGTCAAAATCGCCGATCTTATCCGTTCGGTACTCGACGTTGTACACGCAGCTTGCTCTACCGGATAAATCCAAAGACACATTCGCCAGGGCGTCCTCCATCGGCACGGAGCTATGGCCGTACCGTGCTATCCCCTTCTTATCGCCGAGGGCTTTTAGCAAACACTCGCCCAGACATATCGCGATGTCTTCAACCGTATGGTGGGCGTCAACATCCAAATCGCCTTTGGCTTTGACTACCAGATCGATTTTGCCGTGCTTAGATAAATGGGTAAGCATGTGGTCTAAGAAGCCGATGCCGGTATCGATCTGATATTTGCCGAGGCCGTCAAGGCTAAGCTGACAGCTAATGTCGGTTTCTTTTGTCTTCCTGCGAATTTTGGCGGTTCTTTTTTTCATCAGCCTTTTGTCCTATTCTGACAGGATCTCTTTCAAAGCAGAGATTAGTTTTTCGTTTTGCTGTCTCGTTCCCACTGTTATTCTTAATTTATCGCCCAGTCCGAGAAGATCAAAGTACCTGACATAGATATTGCGCTGAATCAATTTATCATAAATCTCGCTTGCCGGATAGCTGCTCTTGGCAAGCACAAAATTGGCGAAACTACTGGAAACTTCAAAATTCAACGCCCGCAATTGTTCGGTCAATTCCTGGCGCTCTGTCTTTACTTTCTCGACATTTTCTTTGAAATACTGCTGGTCTTTTATCGCTGCGGTTGCTACAGCAATAGCAATCGCGTCAACGTTGTAGGAGTCCTTGACTTTCATAAGGCCGGCAATCAGCTCGGGCTTGGCAATCGCATAGCCGAACCGAATTCCTGCCAGTGAATAGCCTTTACTCATCGACCGAAGTATTATCACATTGTCAAAATCGCGGACCAGTCGGGCACAATTTTCCTCTGCAAAATCAACATAAGCCTCATCAACCAATAATACTCCGTCCAGTTCATCTGCCAGCGATGTTATCTCTTCAACACCTACGAAGCTGCCGGTCGGCGCATTCGGATTGCAGACTATGGTCAGAGCCGCACCTGTTCCTACCAGCCTGGGCGGCAGATTGAACTCGTCATCGAACGGAATTTCAATTGCCTCGCAGTTTTGCAGGGTCGCCAGCACCGGGTATAGCGAATACGTCGGGACAGGATATGCGACAGGCCGATTCTGGTCGCAAAACGCCCGGAAAGCCATGCTCAACAGCTCGTCTCCACCGTTGCAGCACATAATGTAGTCCGGCTCGACGTTATTGACTTCCGCCGCCGCCCGGCGGAATTCATTGCCGAGCGGGTCAGGATACCGGCGAAGCCTCTCGGGCGTTATTTCAGCCAGCACTTTCATTACATTTGGCGAAGGCGGATAGGGATTCTCATTGGTGTTCAGCTTAATGACATCCGTCTGCTTGGGCTGAAAGCCCGGCTCATAACCTTTCGCTTTTTCGACATTTTCCCGAAAATAGCCCATCGCGTACTGTCAAAGGACTCCTCTTACTCGGTTTTTGGGAGATTATACAGCTATCGCCCGGCAAAGAAAAGGGAAGATTCGGGCACGCATGAATTTGCGGCGTAGTTCTGCTTTTCTTGCTCGACTACCACGACCGCTCCAACCGTCGAGCAACCTCTGATACAGTATGCCGACAAGCAGCGTGCCTGAGCGGGAGCGTTAGACAGTCGTGAACGTGTGCGATGTCATCTGCCACAATGACTGTTGCCCGCAAGGCTCGGTGTGTTATAATTATAGATATGATAGTCTGCGAAAGGAAATAGGGCTATGCCGGAGATATGTCAGTTCTTTGGAATCATAATCCGCATGTTTTTTGATGAGCACAACCCCCCGCACATTCACGCTGACTACCAGGGGAACAAAGCTGTGCTTGATTTCTGCGGGAACGTGCTAAAGGGAGACCTGAAGTCTCGTACGGTCCTTAAACTTGTCCGTGAATAGATAGACCTCCGCCAGGACGATCTGCAGCTCGATTGGCAGCTTGCCCGGTCAGGAAAAGAAATGAAGAAGATTACCCCGTTGGACTAAAGACAGGCCATGTGGAACCTGAACGATATTAAAAAGATCAGATACGAACAGGAGTACTGTTATCACATCGTTTTTGACGATGGGACCAGCGGTGAAGTTGACTTCACGGAGTACCTTGACAAAGGGCCGGTGTTTGCTCCGCTGCGAGACTTGGAGTTTTTCAAGCAAGCGCGAATCGAGGGGGGGACAATTTCTTGGCCAAATGGAGCTGACATCGCCCCGGAGTCACTGTACGAGAGAATCGAGGGATGCCAAGGAGCTGCCGTACCTCAGCGTCTTGGCAAGGATCGCAAAAACGATGGTGAGGCGTGACGTCAGCGGCTCGTAGGAAAAGACCGGCTATTTTTGGCAGTAATCTATAAGGCGGGCGATTTCGCTGCGGAGGTCCTTGCGGTGCACAATCATATCCACAAAGCCGTGCTCCAGCATAAACTCAGCGGTTTGAAAACCTTCCGGCAGCTCCATTTTGATCGTTTCAGCGATCGTGCGAGGCCCGGCAAAACCAATCATTGCGCCCGGCTCAGCTATTATGACGTCACCTAACATTGCAAAGCTGGCTGTCACGCCCCCTGTAGTAGGGTCGCTCAGAACCGAGATGA
>JAFNGF010000151.1 GCA_017885385.1 Planctomycetota bacterium | reverse complement strand
TGGCAACAAAATTTTGAAGGAGCTTCCATTGTCTTACCTCCGTAATGTTAACTGTGTATGGGACAAACACTTGTCCCTCATTCGGAGGTATCGACAAACTGACATAAACTTCTTCAATTATTAAAGGACACGAGACGATTTTCAACTGTCCGGCAATAATGCTCAATAAACTTTTGCAATCATCTGGAAAGGAGATCTTTGATGCCGAAGATGCTTAAATCACCATTTGCGTTAGCAGTGGCGACGTTGTCGGTCGTCCTTACCTGCAGCGCTGCCGGTCAAAAAGTGGTTGCGCGCGATGTCCCGGAAATTGACCAGCAGCGCATTAAGAGCATTGCCGCTATGCTGCCGGCAAAGCCAAGAGGTTTTGGCTCGCCCATTACCGACAGGGACGCCTGGAACGATTTGGCCCGCAATGATTCATTCAAAAGCATAATTTCTGAAGCGGAAAAGCTCTTGAAAGAAACCATTCCGGATCAGCCTGACGATTTGTTCCTGGAATTCTCCCGCACGGGCAACCGCACCCGCTGGCAAAGGATAGCAGGCCTTCGGCGCGGCAGAGTGCACACGCTCGTCCTGGCTGAATGCCTGGAAAACAAGGGGCGGTTTTTGCCTGCGTTTGAAGAGATAGTCCGCGTGCTTTGCTCCGAGCGCACCTGGGTCATGCCGGCTCACGACGCCGAACTTAGAAATTTCAACGGGACAAGTATCGATATCGACCTTGGCTCGTCGGCGCTCGCCTGGTCTCTGGCTACCGCCGATTATCTGCTGGGTGACAAACTGAGCCACGAGACTCGCGAGCTGATTCACCAGAACCTGAATCGACGCATCTTTGAACCCTACCAAGATATGGTACTGGGCAAACGCGAGAAAAACTGGTGGCTGACCGGAACCAACAACTGGAATGCCGTATGTCTGGCCGGCGTGACCGGCTCGGCATTGGCGGTGATTGATTCACCACGCGATCGAGCCTTTTTTATCTTGGCGGCAGAAAACTACTCGAAACACTTTCTTGAAGGATTCACCGACGACGGCTATTGCTCCGAAGGGCTTGGCTATTGGAACTACGGCTTCGGCTACTATTGTCTGCTCAGCGAGATGATTTATCAGGCCACCGGCGGCAAAGTAGATTTGCTGCAAGAACCCAAAGTGAAACAGATTGCCAGGTTCGCCTCGGAAATCGAGATCATTAATGGCGTCTATCCTGCCTTTGCCGATTGTTCTATCAACGCGCAACCCGGTTCACGGCTGATGTATTATCTCAGCCGGCGATTCGGCATGGGCTTAAGGTCGTGGGAGGAGATTAATCCGGTTTCGGCCAGCGGCTCGCTTTACGACTGTATGATGTATTCTTTTCCAAATTCAGCTTCTCGCACGCCTGTCGCTCAGCGCGTTTCCACAGGGCCGGGCATGCGGTCCTGGTTTGAACAAGCAGGCATCTTGATCTGTCGACCGGGCTCAAGCTCATCATCACGTTTGGGCGCGGCACTGAAAGGAGGCCATAACCAGGAGCATCATAATCACAATGACGTCGGCTCTTTTGTCGTGGTGCTGAACGATAAGCCCCTGCTGCTCGACCCCGGCGCAGAAGTCTACACTGCCCGCACATTCAGCAGCCGTCGTTATGAAAGTAACGTCCTGAATTCGTTCGGCCATCCTGTTCCCGTAGTCGCCGGCAAACTGCAGCGGACCGGAAGCCAGGCGCGCGGCCGGGTAGTCGCCCACGATTTCACCGACAGCACCGATACTCTGGTCCTGGATATTTCTTCGGCCTACGATGTCGCGGAGCTTAAAAAGCTGCAGCGCAAATTTGTTTATTCCCGCCTTGGTGCCGGGGCCCTGAGCGTGACTGACGAGGTGGCTTTCTCAAAGCCGTGTGACTTCGGCACAGCCCTTATAACGTTCAGCCAGTGGAAAAAACTCTCTGATTCGTCGCTGATGATCTATGACCAGAAAGAAGCTCTACACGTGCAGATTGAAGTGACCGGCGCTGATTTCAAAGTTGAGGCCGAGAGTATCGAAGAAGATTTAGGTGCCCGCAGAAAACCTACTCGATTGGGCATCAATTTGAGCCAGCCTGTAACAGGCGCTGTGATCTCACTTACCATCAGCCCCAATTGACAATTGAAAATTGTAAATTGACAATTGTAAATCGCGCTGCGGCAGCTTCAAATTGCTGGACTTGGTCCGCCAGACTTATGACGGGGTGGGCAGAAACAGGTCTCAATTATCAGGCACTAACTTAGCAGTTGTTAGGTCTCGGCGTTCTGCATCGATAAGGTCTGCGATTCTGGTGGCCAGCTCATTGAGGCCAAAGCCCTCGGCACTGACCACGCCCTTGCGATCAGTCAGGATCAGCCACGGCAACGAACGTACACCCCAAGAATACTTGATCGCCTCCGAATCAGCTTGAACGATGCCGATTAACAAGCGTATATCGTTCTGTTTAACCCACTCATCGAGAAGTCTTTGCTCTACTTTGGAGGCCTGTACGGCGACAATAGTCACATTTTGCTCAGCTAAATTCTTTGTCTGTTCGGCCAGCCTTTCTACACAATGTCGCGAAGGCCTCTGCTCCACGTCCCAGAAACATACAAGCGTCTTTCGCCCCCGCGAAAGCGGCGGCAAAATATGCTCGAAGTCGGGCAACACCTTGCCGATCAGTTGCGGAGGCTCAGGTTCATACGTGTACCTGGTCGCCCGGCCGGAGCGGCTGTCGACCACCTGGACGCCCTTTTTGAGCTCGATCCGAAATAGCTCATCCGGCAGCTTTTCATTGACGCGCACCTGAAGAACCTTGAGCTCTCTGCGGGCTTGCAAACAAGGTTCACCGTTAGTATCCCTACCATAAAGCTCATAGCCTTGAGTCATCGGGAACCAGCCCGACACAGGCGGAGCAGCCACCTGCCTGTAATCCGACATCCAGTGCTCAGTATGCGGCTTTTTGCCGATCAGCCAGACACGCCCGTACAGCCGGCGGTCTTTTGCTCCGACATACCAGCGGTATGATTGGTCGGCCAACCCGCGGGCCTCGCCAATAAGCCCGTATTCGTCGCTGCTTATCGCTGCCGAATCACATCGGTATGACTGGCCATCTACTATGCCCCGCACCTCTGTCGGACAGAATTCCAAAACGTAACAGTCTGTTCCGCGGTAGCTGGAGCGTCCGGCGAGCACGAATTCTTCGGGCCGGCCATAGTAGCATAGAAGCGCATCAATATCTTTAAGGTCCCACCAGAATGAGTGCGGCTGTGCTCTGAGCCAGCTGGTTTGATAGGCCATAAATTCGTCGAAACTGCCTTGTGCCGTCCAGCTCAAGTTGTAGGTCTCTTGCTTGTTAGCGAAAGATATTTCGTGAGCTATCAGCTGCTTGCCGTCCCAGACCTTCAATTTGCGCCGGCCCGCCGCGGGCGGGTCGCCCTCGGTGGATTCGTCCAAGAACCTTACTCGCGCCTCGTCAAACGCATATTCAAGAATTTCTTTTGCCGGGCACCCGGCCTGGGGGATTTGGCTCGGTTGCGGCACCGGGGCTGAACACTTGTCTCCTGACGCGGTGGAGCTGCTGCAACCGACTGCGACCGCCCCCGATCCGGTCGCGGTTTTTGTCCACGTGCTCTCAATGCGAATCAGCAGACTGTCGACATTGTGGATCCAATTTTCGCTTTCGCGGACAGCCCGAACCAAGTCAGCAGGATCAGGATCGCTTTTTGCTGAACAGATCGCGGTTGCAAAGGCCCACATTAGGATAAACCCCGCAATGAATTGCGGGGCTAAATACTTACCCGCCAAATTCATCCGGCGGTTTCGCCTACAGTTTAGCATCGGTTATCTCCTTGATTTTATTTGTCAGCGCGCCGACGGCGAAGCCTTCTGCGGTGACCGTGTGGCTCCGATTGGTCAAAATCAGCCAGGGCAGCGAACGGACGCCCCATGCGAAATTGGTTTTTTCCACATCCCCTTCAACCGCTCCAACCGGGAACGTGATATTGTACTTTTCGACCCAATCCTTCAAGGCGATGGCATCAATCTTTGACGCCTGCACCGCGACAATAGTCACACCTTTTTGCTTGAGCTGCTCGGCCTGTTTGGCAACCTCTGTAACACAGTGCCGCGACGGTCTTTGCTGCATGTCCCAGAAGCAGACCAAGATTATCTTGTTTTTGCTATCCTCTGACGGAAGGTCAATTTTAAGCTGCTTCAAATCAGGCAGGGCTTTGCCCAGCAGTGAAGGCGGCTGCTTTGGAATATAGCGCGTGCTGGAGGAGCTTTCGCTGACCACTATTCTCACATCGGTTGCACCGCCCTCCGTCTCCACTGACCCGTACCGAGTCGTCTCGCCGCCGACGCTGGCACTGATACGGATTCGCCCGGCGCAGACTTTTCCCAGCGTGAATTTGCCCTCGACGTCTGCTTGCGTGTCGCGCTGCGGCTGGCCATCACCGCCAAAGCAATTGACTCTCGCCCCGGTTACGGGCTTATCATTTACGTCTACCACTACGCCTGACACCGAAAGGTTCGCTATCGCCAGCTCCAGCTGCCCTGCATCAAGGCGATTATCCACAGCGCCAGCGGCGTGGACTTCTGCCTGCTTCTGGCCGTATTCCTCCGCCATTGCGATCACGTCATATCTATGCTCCGGCGGTATAGCACTGACTTCGAACTTGCCCTGCACATCCGTTTTCGTCTCACGGTACTCGATGGTCGATCCCCAAGTCGATGCACGGAGCATAACTGTAATTTGCGCGCCGGCAATACCCTTGCCATCGGGGTCTACAACTTTGCCGGTGAAAATTACGCCTGGCTCAAGCTTGATATCAAGCGTTTTTGTGCCCTCGCCAATTTCTACAGCCGCAGCTAAGTTACGCTCCTTGTGGCGGGCTACAAGATAGTGAACGGTCGGCTGCGCCCAACGCCTAGGGTCCCAGCTCTGCTCGAACCTGCCCTGCGAATCNNGACGTAGCCTCCTCGAGGGCTCCGGCGGGCAAAATTTTGAATTTGACTCCTTCCACCGCTTTACCGGCTTCATCCTGTACCACACCCGTGATTTTCGGCTGGCCGGCAAGCAGCCATTCAACGCGTTTAGTCGCACCGTCCTCAATCGTAACTGCCTCCTGGCGACTCTCACTCGTATAGCCCTGCTTGTAACCCCCACTTACCTGGTATTCTCCGGGCGTCAGACGTATCCGAACAATGCCGTCTTTATCCGTGCGGGCACTCAACCACTTATCGCTCTGCTGGTCGTGAACACTTACACCGGCCTTTTCAAGAGGTTTTTTCGTTTCTGCATCCTTAACAACCACTTCCAGGAGTCCGCCCTTGCTTACTTCTACCTTCACGCCATCGGCGGTCTTGCCGGCTTCGGTCGTTACTTCGGCTTGCTCAGCTACCCAATCGGCTGTTCCTTCTGCCGGGGGCACGATCTGAAGAACTTTTTTGCCGGCAGTAAGAGAATCCATGCTGAACGTCCCATCTTCTTTTGAGACTATGGTTCGCAGATCGAATCCCGATAGCAATCGGGATTGCTGCTCCAGGACCACTAATTTTACACCGGCGACAGGATTGCCGCTTTTCTTTTCAACGACTGTTCCTTGGATTTTCGCTTCGATCGGCACAACCAGCTTGATACCAGTCTGGCCTGGGACGAATTGCAGTTTCTGTTCTTGATTGCCGGTGCTATTGAAGGTACTGACTGTAGCCCGGCCTGCTTTCTTGACCCGAAATTCAAACGTAGCATCCGCCGGCAACCGCTCGAATGTAAAGCTGCCGGAGGCATTGGTCTTGACCGTAAGCAGTTGCGGCGCTACCTGGTTGGTCAGGTATCGCCGGTCATCTCCTTGCCCGGCCAGGGCAAATGAAATGCTCACTTCTGCACCCGCGATCCCGACCTGGTCGGGATTCTCATCAATCACAAGCCCGCTTAGCTGTTTCGGCTGGCCCAGAGGTAGGTCTCTCTGCTTATCCTGCCGCATCTCCCAGTTGTCCCAGCCGATAGCCAGGCTTTGCTTCTCGGCGAAGATGATTGCCTGTTTATCCCGTTCCATATCGGCGACAACACGGAAGGAAAACCTCCCATCGGTCTTCGTTTTCACTTCGTCGACCGATTTAACATCCCACGGAGAAGCCTCATCGCCGTATGTGATCTGGTGCAAACTGACCTTGGCATCAGCAATCGGCTGGCCTTGCTCATCGACCACCTTGCCGGTGTAGGTTATCTTTTTGGGTTCTTCGCTGCTGACGCCGGTTGTCGCCGCCTGGCCCTGGACAGACGGCAGTCTGCCGACAAAAACAACCAAGCCAATGCATAAAACCGCCACCGAATTCCTTCGCATAATAGTTCTCCTTCGCTGCCTTAACGCCCGGACCCTTCGACAAGCTCAGGGCAGGCTCTGTACCGGTCCCGGCACGCCGGGATGCAGGACGTAGGGTATGCTGGGCATACCGAAAAATCGGCGGCGGCAGGTATGCAGCGGCCTGCATACCCTACTATTTCGCGCCGCTGACCTTGTTGATTTTATCACTTAGCTCACTGATGGCAAAGCCTTCTGCCCTTACAACATGGTCGCGATTAGCCAGAATCAGCCAGGGAAGAGACTGTACGCACCAGGCGAAACGGATTTCCTCTACGTCGGCAGGAACCATACCGACGGGGAAGGGAATGTTGTTCTTTTTGACCCATTCCTTGAGCGTGCCTTCATCAGCTTTTGAGGCTTGTACTGCGACGATGGCTACACCTTTGTCTTTCAACCAGCCGGCTTGTTTGGCAAGCTGGCTGATACAGTTCCGTGACGGCCGCTGCTCCATATCGAAGAAGCAGACAAGCATCATCTTGTCTTGTGTATCAGCCGGCGATAATTCAATTCCCAGCTCTTTCAGCTCAGGCAGGGCCCTGCCCACCAGCGGCGGCGCACTGGCGGGGTCGGGTCTGACAACCACTTCGAGGTCTTCAATAGTGTTGCTGTCGTCAAATGTTATGGTCTTGGACGTGTTGCCGTATGTAATCTGCCATACGCGGGGGGCGTACTCCCACTGCTTGGCCGTCCTGCTGTCACCGGGCCGGATCTTCGTTTGCAGATGCTCGAACCGAAATCGTCCCTGCGAGTCGGTTATGGCCGTCCGGTCGCGGTCGAACCCAAGATGCGTGTACGAGGCACGATCGGTCTGCTCAACCTTCACCTCAACATTTGGGATGGGGACCTTTTTGCCCTTTTCCACCCGCACCAGCCATCCGGCGACCGTTCCACCCTCCGGAAGCGTGACTTTCAGGTCCTTCTTGCCAACAGGGACATCATATTCGATGACGGCCGCATACTTNNTCGCCGTCTTCTGCCAGCTCAATGGCAAAGCGACCCTGCTGGTCAGTTGTATCGCTCAGCGTAACGAATGAAGAGAATGTCCACGAAAATCTACCCTTTTCATCCTTTTTCTTGTGGCAGCACACTCCTACAGGCACATCTGCGACTGGTGAGCCTTTTTCATCGACGGCCACACCTGCGATGACCTTGCTGCTCTGCAACTTCTGCTCATAGGTTTTGCCCCCCAAGTATTGAACAACCGAGCGTCCCTCACGGACGACTATCTTTATACCGGTCGCGCCGCCGTCGGTCACGATGTGGGCCGACAGGCGCTTACCATCACGGTCGACATCTGCCCTGATGTTAACCTGGCCGGCGCAGACTCCATCAAGCGTGAAAT